>NZ_NOLI01000153.1:0-18293 GCF_002245975.1 Nostoc sp. 'Peltigera membranacea cyanobiont' 213
GGGATGGGGGGGATGAGGAAGCAGGGGAGGCAGGGGAAGCAGGGGAAGCAGGGGAAGAAGAACTATTGATTATTACCCCATTCCCAATTTCCAATTCGCAATTCGCAATTCCCAATTCTCAATTACCAAAAATAAAAAATGCCCCAGAATATTTTCTAGGGCTTAACCAGGGTGCATCTACCATTACTCTCTACTAGAGAAAGAGGGAGAATCCGGAAAGATACTGAGAAAATATCAAAAAAGTTTTTTGAGGGATTGTCATGGGTTCTTCTAAAAGTGAATATACAGAAAACCTGAGTTATAAAAAAACACTATATGCCATAGAACCATCTGTGTATATTGTGGGAGCAGGCCCTGGAGATCCTGATTTATTGACGGTGAAGGCGCAGAAACTTCTGGCTGTTGCTGATGTGATTTTATTTGCTGATTCTCTAATACCCGAACAGATTTTAGAACTTTGCCGAGAAGATGCGGAAATAATTAGAACTGCGAATCAGACTTTAGAAGAGATTGTGCCGATTATGATTGATAGGGTGCGATCGCAACAAAAATCTCTAGTCCGTCTCCATTCTGGCGATCCTAGTCTCTACAGCGCCATCCACGAGCAAATGCACCTCCTCGCTGAGGCAAATATTCCTTTTGAAGTCATACCAGGTATCAGCGCTTTTCAAGCTGCGGCTGCCAAACTCAAAGTAGAACTAACTGTACCAGGTTTAGTCCAAACTATCATTTTGACCCGCATCAGTGGACGTACAGAAGTCCCCGCTACTGAAGAATTAGCTACTCTCGCGGCACATCAAGCTAGCCTCTGCCTATATCTCAGTGCGCGTCACGTCGAAAATGCCCAAGCTAAACTACTCGAACACTATTCAGCCGAAACCCCCATTGCAATTTGTTTTCGTATCGGATGGCCTGATGAGAAAATTAAGGTTGTCCCTCTGAATGAAATGGCGGAATGCACTCATAAAGAAAAACTAATTCGGACTACACTTTATATAATTAGTCCAGCCCTCTCGACAGCAAAAGGGCGATCGCGTTTATATCATCCCGAACATAGTCATCTATTTCGCTCAGAGTAGTCTAAGAAATATAGCAACAGAGATGTCAATACCGAAAAAAGGTACAAGAAAAATAATAGTTGATGGAGAACCATTCATCTGGCTAATCCGAAGACAAGCTACTAACTCTCAAGCAGACGATCCTGAAGGACATCTCCATGTTGCCGTAGAACACGCTACTGAGTCAGGCTCAGTATTAGTGGTTATTACTGATAGGTTTCATCCACAAGGGTACAGCCTCATTAATAGCGAACTAGTGCCAATACAACCTCAAGATGGATCGGGAGAGATTCGGGCTTGGAGTATTGAGCGGAGGTATGAAATAACCGCAGTAACACCAAAAGACGTAGCGTTATGGATAAAACAAGCTATGCAAATAGGATGGTTGCCTAGAAAGTCAGGTATAACCTTTGAGGTTAACGTTATTGGCAGTAGTATTAAAAAATCTATCTGCAACTAGGGAAAAAATACCCTTAAATTTTTATTAGCAAAAACTTTTAGCATATTAAACTGTACTCTACTTTTAGATAAACTTAACAGTGTGAATAAAATTCAAATTTCTAATTCAGTAATATGCCATTAATTAAAGTACAAACTTCTGTATCCGCTCCTGAAAAAGCCGAAATTGAGTCAATGCTTTTAAACCTATCAGCCAAGTTAGCAAAACATTTGGGAAAACCAGAATCCTATGTAATGACTGCTTTTGAGCCAGAAATCCCTATGACTTTTGCGGGGAATACAGACCCGGTTTGCTACATTGAAATTAAGAGCATTGGCACGATGAAACCAGAGCAAACCGCAGCGATGAGTCAAGACTTTTGCCAGCAAATTAACCAAACTCTAGGCGTGCCGAAAAATCGCATTTACATTGAGTTTGCAGACGCTAAGGGTGCAATGTGGGGCTGGAACGGCACAACCTTTGGTTAAGACTAACTCGATCTAGCAGGTGTAGGATAGAGATCCTACATCAACTCATGATTTTTTTATGTCTGCTACGCCTCTTGTCTCTCAGGTTGACTCACACAACCCAGAAAAATCAGAATTAATCCCTCCCCTTCTCGGTGCTTCTCTGGCGGAGTTAAGCGCTTGGGTGCAGCAACAAGGACAACCTGCTTACAGAGGAAAGCAACTGCATGAATGGATCTATGATAAGGGAGTGCGATCGCTAGCTGATATTTCTGTTTTCTCTAAGCAATGGCGTGCGGAAGTCGCAGAAATCCCCATTGGGCGCTCAATTTTACATTACCGCTCTGAGGCTCCTGATGGCACTGTCAAATATCTTTTACAATTAACAGACGGCCAAATTATTGAAACTGTTGGTATTCCCACCTTTGCAGAAAGGGGAGAAGGCCCAAAAGCCCGTCTGACAGTTTGCGTCTCTACTCAGGTGGGTTGCCCGATGGCGTGTGATTTCTGTGCTACTGGTAAGGGAGGCTATAAGCGCAACCTAGCACGGCATGAAATTATCGATCAAGTGTTAACTGTGCAAGAAGATTTTCAGCAACGAGTTAGCAATGTTGTGTTTATGGGACTAGGTGAACCGTTGTTGAATACTGAGAATGTCTTAGCAGCCCTGAAATCTCTAAATCAAGATATCGGTATAGGACAGCGATCGCTTACAGTTTCTACAGTGGGGATTCGCGATCGCATTCGTGAGTTCGCGCAAAATAATTTGCAAATCACTCTCGCGGTTAGTCTCCACGCACCCAACCAAGCACTACGAGAAAAACTCATCCCCAGCGCCCGCGCCTATCCTCTAGAAGATTTGTTGGCTGAATGCCGAGAATATGTAGAAATCACTGGACGGCGCGTTACCTTTGAATATGTTCTCCTGGCTGGTGTCAACGATTTACCAGAACACGCATTAGAACTTTCAAAATGTATGCGAGGATTTCAATGTCATGTGAATTTGATTCCTTACAACCCCATTCAAGAAGTAGACTATAAACGCCCCAACCGCGATCGCATTGAAGCATTTGTCAACGTCCTTAAGCAACAAAATACTGCTGTTAGTGTGCGTTATTCTCGTGGTTTAGAAGCCGATGCTGCTTGCGGACAATTAAGAGCAAGTAAGAATTAAACTTATTGCAATCAGTAAGTTTAATTACTTTGACCTTGCAGATATCTGGACGTTAATCGCAATTGCTGCAAAATAGACTGCGGTAAAAATTGTTATATTAAGGTTAAGCGATCGCTCAACCCAACCCATAGCAAATAACTGTATGTTGAATCGCCTATTGATGCTTAAACTGTGGCTACTAGTGATTGTTGTTGCAAAAACTTTGCTGATTAATTCTCCTGCTTATGGACAAATAATTCAGACAAATCCTCAGCAACCTGAGTCTTTTCAAGAAAGAATCAGACAACAACAAGAGGAGCAAAATCAGCAAACACAAGAAAAAATGAAGGAAACATGGCTACGGCTAAACCTTCAGGAACCACAACTACAACAACAGCAGAGAATACAACAGCAACAATTTAGACTACAACGGCAAGAAATGATCCGCCAGCAACAATTTAGACTACAACAGCAAGAAACTAGATTACAACAGCAAGAATTTTCACGACAGCAACAACTGAGAATACAAGATCAACAACTTAGACAAGATCAACAAATTAGACAACAGCAAGAGTTAAGATTACAAGAACAGAGACGACAGCAACAACTCAGACAACATAAGGGTAACTTGTAAAGTAAACTCTTCAAAATTTACGATCGTTAACTTTGATTATTAAAAATTAGAGAAAATATTTTCCAATTTTTAATTTCTATTATCTAGCGCTTTGCATAAATCCCAGGTGCATAAGCCTCGATGACTTTGCCCGTGCGGGTGCAACTAATCATCAAGTAGTCACAACTAGAGCATTGTGTGCGAGTCAATTGACTATCAGAAATATAATAACGTTCTGCTTGGCAGCCACAATTTGGGCAGTAAATCTTTTGTACTGTCTGCATTTTAAAACCCCTAGTTGTAAATCTTTTTTATTTGAGAAAACTGCTAGTTAAAGTAGCAATAATTTTGGTTTGACCCAACTTAACAAACAACCTTAATATTGGCTGATTATTTTAAACAAAATTTCATGTTTGAAAACTTTTCGATATCTTTGTACATTATCCTAGAATTTAAGCGATCTTACCCTCCTACTTTAGATACAGAAATTATTTTCTAATTAAATCCCGCTTAGATATTTACTGATCCCTATGATGAATGCCTTGAGAGAGCCTTATTTATAGTCATTTCTGACTAATACAAAAAAAGCTGTTCTTGTATTCAAAAATTAAAACCAATAAATTACTGTATCTTTAGTCACAAAATATTTATCTTAAGATTTAGTTAATATTTGCTGATAAGATTATGACGTTAAGTTCTAGTGAGATAATTTAACCAAAATTAGCATACTTACGAGATATCGTAAATTTACGGAATTTACCCATCTTAAATTTTCGCAGACAACCTTAACAGAATCCTCTGCAAGAGTGGAACTAATACGGTTCGGTTAAGGCAAGAGACGCGATAAATCGCCGTCTCTACAAAGGACTGATTATTGTAGAGACGGTGATTTATCGCGTCTTTGGATCTTATTTTCTATTAGTATTCTCAAGCAGGATGAAAATAATCGTAAATTTCTTGAGCCAAACGCGGCCCAATTCCTGGAACCTCAGCGAGTTGTGGGGTTGTAGCTTGGCGAATATAATCAACTGAACGAAAATGCCCTAGTAGCTGCTTTTGTCGATGATGTCCTAAGCCAGGAATTTCATCTAAACGCGATCGCTTTAATTTATCACTGCGCTGCTGACGATGGAAAGTCACCGCAAACCGATGCGCTTCATCCCGCAGGCGCCGCAACAACTGCACGCCTGGTTGTTCTGCATCAGTTGTCAAGGGTTTAGATTCACCCGGTAAAAAAATCTCTTCTCGCTGCTTGGCTAAACTCACAACTCGCAAGTCTTCTAATAAATTCATCTCTTGCAAAACCGCGATAACCGATGATAGCTGACCTTTACCGCCATCAATCATGATTAAATCAGGCCAGTCAAGATTACCCAAACGTGTTAGTTGCGGATCTTCCCCATACTTGCGGAAGCGTCGCCCAATAACTTCAGCAAGACTAGCAAAATCATCTGAATGTCCCGCCGTCACCGTGGGATTTTGAATTTTGTAGTGGCGATAATGCTGTTTGGCGGGTAAACCGTCGATAAACACGACTTGCGAAGCTACAGCATTTGACCCTTGAATGTGGGAAATATCATAACCTTCAATGCGATGAGGTACGTCTGGTAAATCGAGAATGGCTGCTAAATCTTGCATTGCTTGGTGATTGCGATCGCCAAATTTTTGCATTCTTTGCAATTCATACTGAGCATTTCGCTCTACCATCTCAATTAATTCTGCCTTAGTTTGCCGCAAAGGAGTCAAAATTGTGACTTTTTTACCTTTACGTTGAGTTAAGACATCCGCCAATATTTCCGCATCAGGTAAATCATGCTGTACCAGAATTTCTAAGGGTATTTCCACTGAGTCAGCAGTTTGGTAATGTTCCTCCAAAGCTCGTTGTAAAATAGCTCCTGGTTCTGCATGAGCATCCGCTACAAAGGCTAAACGCCCTACCAATTGCCCAGCCCGAATCTGGAATAGTTGAATACAAGCGTGTTCTTCGTTAGCTGCCAGTGCGATCGCATCCCGTGAAACTGTATCATCTGGTAAGGATACTTTTTGGTCAGCAGTCAGCGACTTTAGTCCAGAAATTTGATCGCGAATGCGTGCTGCTGACTCAAAATTTAAGTCCTCAGATGCTGCATTCATCTGTTGAGTCAAAATATCAATCAATTCCTGAGTTCGCCCTTGGAATACCATCGCTATCTTTTGGACAATTTTGCGATATTCTTCTGGTGAAGTCAGCTTTTGACACACACCCGGACAACGCCCTAAATCATAATTTAAGCACGGACGGTCTTTGAAAAGTGGTTGAGGTCGTTGTCTCTGGGGAAAAATGCGCTTGCAGATGCGGACAACTTCTCGCAATAAACCAGCATCAGTATAAGGCCCGTAAAATTTATCCTTTTCCTTACCAAATTGACGTTTACGGGTAATAAAAATTCGCGGATAATCTTCTGACCAAGTAATGCAGAGATAGGGATATTTTTTATCATCTTTGAGCAGCACGTTGAAGTATGGCTGGTGCTGCTTGATCAAGTTTGCTTCTAATGCTAAAGCTTCGGCTTCAGTATCAGTGACGATAAATTCAATTTCTGTCACCAACTTGACCATCGTGGCGATGCGTTCAGTCTTGTTATAGCCATCGCGGAAATAGGAACGAACACGCGATCGCAATTTTCGTGACTTACCTATATATATAATGCGATCGCTCTTATCGCGCATGAAATAAACTCCCGGTTCCGGCGGAATTTCGGCTAAACGATTTTCCAGTCGTTCCGGCTCTTTAACCAGTGGTAGTATTTGAGTAGATATTGTCACAACCAAATATTAGGTAATCTTTCTCTATTTTAAGAAAAATTGTTTTTTCGTGCCGATTTAATAGAGTAAATATAAAGTAAGTAGACTTTTATTCTCTAGATGCTTCTGCGGTTACTCTACGAATTCCTCAAGGGATTACCCACAGGGTGGCTTGGTTTGCGATCGAATAAGATATGGCGTAAATCCCTCTACCATCTGGATTAACAAGATTTGGGGCAAAGCCTTCTTAAAAAGGTAGGTAACTTTTGGCACAATTTACTAGATACTTTACAATAAGCATCGCAACTTTGTAGCAGTCAAGAGTTTATCTAGCCGTAGTTTTAGTTTTCATCTGCTACTGTCAGAATAAAAGTTTGGCTTTTTTAATTTATAATTAATATTTAAAAATCGAAGATAATTTATTCTTTCTTTGAAAATTTATTTTTGGATTTTAGTTAATTTTATTTATATATTTTTCATTATAAGTAATGAAAAATTCACCTTTTACTTATATAAACATTAGAGAAATAAATTATTATCAAAGAATAGTTTAGATTTTTAATTTAACTATAATATTAAGCGGTTTAACGGATTTAGTAAGTTAATTTTACGAATATCATTGGAAATATAGTCATTACAATAATTTCCAAAAAGAGCTTAACTATGAACCTACAAGACTTTGAAGCCCAGTACCGAGAAGCTATGGCTGAAACGCTCAATGAACTTCAAACCGCAGTTTTGCTATTAGCACAAGTACAAAATAAAATTTTAAAAATTGGCACTTCTGTACAAAATATTAGTGAGCGAGTTGAAGAGTTCATTGAAGACCAAAAAGCTGAATAAATGTATGCCCAGCAAAAATTTTATCTTTGCTCAAAAGCCAACTCTTCTTCAATTGTAAGTATAAGATCCTTGAGTTTTAAAGGTTTGACAAAATATCGACGTGCGCCCAAACTCAGAGCGAGTTCTCGATCTGCTTTAAAAGCAAAAGCTGAAACCACAACGATCGGTATTTTAGATAAATCAGGTTTTTGCTGTACTTGTTTTAAGAGCGAATAACCGTCAATATCTGGCAACTTCAAGTCTAATAACATTAAATCTGGCTGAAATTTATCTATAGTTGAGAAAAAAGCAGATCCTTCAGATAAACTTTGGACATCATACCCACAGTAACTTAGATAGTCACTCAGCAACAACCTATTGAGATAATGGTCTTCAACTAGCAAAATTCGTCTAACTTGCTGCGAACGCAATGGCTGATCTACATTGAATAATTGTGCTGTCATTGCTACCTATTATCTGATTATCTTAAGTAAAAGGCAACGATTATTATCATGAAATATAACAGTAGTACATTTAAACGGCAAAACCAATAAGGGCTTAACTTCCATAATCTAGTCAAAGATATTAATAAATTAAATTTAGCTGCACTACAGTACTTAATAATAGTATGTTTAAATGTGACACCAATCAAATATTAATCTTTTCTTTACTAGCTTTTTACAATTTATAGTATTACATAAACAAATTATATTTCAAAAGTGAACTGACTAATCTTTTTGAGTGAAATTACTTAAGTAATACTACAAGTAATATTAGGCTAATTGCCCTTCATAGAAAAGTTTTCACCTGGATTTGAAGGTAAGTAATACTATTTCATGAAATTGATGTTACATAATCCGTTGATGTGGCAACAGATATATAGACCCTTACAAACGATTCATTTTATGTAACTATTATGGTGCGTTTCGCTACCCCACGGGGGGGCTAATACACACCCTGCTTGTATTTCAAAAATTAAATATGAGTTCTACATATAAATCTGCTTTGATTTATGAACTTATTTGCGTGGTGAAGCAGTAAAGAGGTAAGAGGAAAGGGGGAAAAAGCTCTTTGAGTTGTACTGAATTTTTTCAAAAATCAAATATGATTCCTATATATAACTCATATTTGATTCTTGAAAAATATAAGTATCTGTAGGGTGCATTAGACGGAACGTCGTAACGCACCATCAGCTTCGGATGCTGCCGTACTCTCAGCGCTAACGCACCCTACGTATATTTGAGAAATCAAACCGAATTCCTATAGCTGTAAGGAAATATTCATAAAAAAGGGAGCTGTTAGCTCCCTTACTGATTTGTCGTTTTGAACCCGCAATCTTAAATAGATGCTTTTTTAAATTTGCGTTGGGTAGCAAACACACCAGCAACACCCAACAGACCAAGCATTACTGATGGTTCTGGGACTGATTTTAAAGGAGGCGTGGGAGGGATATATAGGGGTGTGTTCCAAGTGTAATAAGCGCTGTAAGATATGCCGTCATCAGAGGCTGTAATTCCAGATGCAGTGGGGTTAAAGCTATAAGCGTAGGAGGTTTTACCACCAGTAACTACCTTGGCAATTTCACTAGCTCCGATTTCACCTTGGTAGGTCTTTAATGTCGCTTGTAGGCTGAGTACATCTTTGAATGATGTCAGTTGAGCTATTTGAGTTGATAGCGCTGCCTTCTTAGAAGCAGGGGTTAGAGGCGAGTTAAACGTTAGTTGAAGTGTTGAAATCTGAGTTTGAACTTCTAAAGTGGTTGGTAGATCTGTTTTAATTAGTGGAAATAGTAATTTCACTCCTGGAGTTGTTCCCACTCCATTCCATGCGTCTTTAAGTTTAGTAGAAAGTGTATCTGAGAGTTTGGTCTTGACATCTAAGTGACCAACCAATGTCAGTTCTACACCGCCATTTTGACCGAATTGGAAGCTACCAATGTTAGGATCTCCCATTCCCAATAAAGGAAAATAACTCGCTACTAATGATTGGGTACTCGCTGAAAACCCATTCCACACTGTCTTGAATGGAGTATAGGTATTCAACAAATCACCCAGCCATTGCGAACCAAAAGAATTCCAATCATTAGCAGTAACACTGCTAACGGTAGCACTGTAGTTTCCTTCTGTGGCAGTGAAGCCAACGTTAGAAGTTGGGTTTTCGTCACTATACCAAAGCTCCACGTTAGAGGAAGGATTAGCATCACTCAGGGCTTTGGAGGCAGCTACAGTATCATTTGCAATAAATTTACCATTAGAACCACCAGTATAAGTTTTAATTTCATTTGAGTTATTGAAACTAAAAGATGTAGCGTGTGCTGGAGCAGTAGCGAGAGCGCTCACACCAATAGCCATTGAGGCACCAATTACAAGTTTCTGAAAAGTCATTTTCATTTTTTCAAGTCTCTGTCAATTTGGAAGTTAAGTTTTAAACTATTGCCGTTTATAGGCTTGGGCTGTCATTGACTACAGGCTTTTTGGCAATACGGCGGCTTGAAAACGCGACCTGCATTGTTAGCCATCTTTGGTAGCTGAACGCACAAACCCAGTTTAAGAAATGGAGAGACCTGATTGGGTGAAGTTCCTTCCGATTATCAGTAAAAGTATGACGAATATTTTTATATTTTTGTAAGTTTAATTACTTAAATTGTTGTATTATACTTGTCCTAAATAGTACAATAGAAGATTTTTAAGTCCAGTATAATACGGTCATTGATAGGGGCGCACGGCTGTGCGCCTTTGCTGCGCCTTCCATCCATAGACTTTGGCGCTAAAAATCGTTGGCGTTCAGCTTGAGAAGAAATTCAATGAAGGAACTGGGCAATTCTTTCCACAGCAGTTTCTAACAAAGGTGGCTCATGCACCAAGGCAAAGCGGACATACCCTTCACCGAATTTGCCAAAGCCAGCGCCTGGGGAAGCCGCTACACCAGTTTGTTTGACTAACTGGGTACAAAATTCTATGGAGTTTTGACTCCAAGGTGAAGGTAATTTTGCCCAGATATACATTGTGGCTTTGGGAGTAGGAACATTCCAGCCAATGCGGTGTAAAGCAGTAATGAAAGCATCACGGCGCTGCTGGAAGGTAGAAACAGCAGATTTTACCCCAGCTTGAGGGCCAGTTAGGGCTGCGATCGCACCATTCAAGATTCCTCGATACTGATTAAAATCAACGGCAGCTTTTACTTGACGTAAGGCATTAATTAACTCAGCATTACCAATTGCGTAGCCAATACGGAAGCCGCCCATATTGTAGGACTTGGAAAGGGTGAAAAATTCAATCGAGACACTTTTCTCTGGATCGGCTTGCAAAATCGAGGGGACTAGGGATTGGGTATTGGGTATTGGGGATTGGGAAGAGTTCATTGCCCAGTCCCCAGTTTCCTCAAATACTAAATCTACATAAGGGAAATCGTGAACCAGGGCGAGATTGTGTTGTTGACAGAAGGCGACAGCTTCTTGGAAGAAAGAGAAAGGAGCGATCGCGGAAGTGGGATTGTGAGGATAACTTAATACCATCATCCGCGACTGAGCTAAGACTGGGGCGGGAATATCAGCAAACACTGGTAAAAAAGCGTTTTCTGCCCGTAATGGCATCGGGTAGATTTGACCGCTAGCTAGGTAGACTCCCCCGGCATGAGAGGGATAACCTGGATCGAGCAACAGGGCAAAATCTCCTGGATTGAGCAATGCTAGAGGTAAATGGGCTGTACCTTCTTGAGAACCAATCAGAGGCAGTACCTCAGTTTGGGGATCTACCTTGATACCAAATTTTTGTTCGTACCAGTTGGCTGCGGCTTCACGAAACCCAAGAGTACCGTTAAACAACAGATAGCCGTGGGTACTGCGATCGTGGAGAGATTGGGCGATCGCCTCAATGACGTGCGCCTCAGCTGGTAAATCAGAAGACCCCAACGACAAATCAATTACTTGTTGTCCAGCAGCCAAAGCGATCGCCTTGGCTCTGTCCATATCAGCAAATACATTAGATTGCAGGGGTTGTAAACGCTTTGCAAATTGCATGTTAGTCATTTGTCATTTGTCCTTTGTCATTTGTCCTTTGTCCTTTGTCATTTGACCAATAAAACTCTTGCAGAGGCTGCGCCCAAAGCGTAGCTATGCCGCAGGCTTTACGGCAACGCTCAGTACAAGTGACCAATGACCAATGACCAATGACCAATGACTAATTACTATTTAAGTGCGTATCTAAGAGTTCGAGTAATTTATCTTTACCGATGACTCCCTCTGTTGATATCAAAACTTCCTGGCCTTGAAATAGTCTGATGGCGGGGACACCTTCCACTTGGTACTGCTTAACAGTGAGTGGATTGGGGTCAATTTCCATTTTCACGACTTTGAGGCGATCGCTATATTGGCTAGCAGCTGAACTAATCAGGGGCGACATCAATTGACAAGGCCCACACCAGGAAGCCCAAAAGTAAACTAATACAGGCTGTTCAGCTTTTAACACTTCTGTTTCAAACTCAGCATCGGTTATGGTGATTACAGCCTTACTCATTGCAGTCTCCATCAGGTGGCGATCGAAGTTGACACACACAATACTTTATCCCAAAGTAGTCAATAGTCCATAATCAATAATTCATAGTTATTAGGACTGTGAATTTTAGATTTTAGATTTTAGATTTTTTGATTCCTACCCGTAGCCCGGACTTCGCCCCGCTACGTTCGCAAAGCGTCTCGCAGAGAAGACAGTAGTCTCTTTCAATCTAAAATTGCTTGACTAATGATGTAAAATCCCACGCCTGCTGGCTGTGGGACTAGCTCAAATAAGTTTTCTGGCAATTTTTATAGTTGATCCAATTGCTTGCGTAAAGAATCCAACTCAGCATCAACCACTTCATTAGACTTAGCAGGAGTGGTTTCTTGTTGCGGTGGCAGTTGGGCTTGAGTTACTGGAGTAGCAGGTGGTAGCATTTGCGCTTTCAACGCTGCCAATTCATCATCAACATCGCTACTACCTTCCAACTGAGCAAATTGGCTTTCTAAATCAGCACCTGCTAATTCTCCAGCTGACTGGGCCCGGGCTTCTTGCATCAAGACTTTTTCTTCCATCCGCTCGAAGGCAGACATTGCACTGCTGGTATTCATCCCACTTACCATGTTTTGCAGTTGCTCTTGGGCTTTCGCAGTGGTGATTCTAGCCCTGAGCATTTCTTTCTTGGTTTTCGCCTCAGAAATCTTGCTTTCAAGCTGGATTAAGTTGCGTTTGAGGGTTTCAACTTGAGTGCTTTGGGTATCTAAACTAGCTTTGAGGGCAGCGCTAGTATCCGTATAAGTTTTCTTGCGCTCTAGGGCTTGTCGTGCTAAGTTCTCATCACCTTTTTGTAGGGCTAGTTGAGCATTGCGTTGCCACTTATTGATTTCATTTTGGGCATCATTATACTGTTTCTCGCTGCGTTTTTGGGCGGCGATCGCTTGGGCTACTCCCTGACGCAGCTGCACCAAGTCTTCCTGCATTTCCAGGATGGCTTGTTCTAGCATTTTTTCGGGGTCTTCGGCTTTGTTAACCAGGTCGTTGAGGTTAGAACTAACTACTCGCTTAATGCGATCGAATAATCCCATAACTTTGTTTTTCCTTGTTTGGTTTACGCTTTTTGTTGGACAGTTAGCTTTTTTACTTTTTAATAGCTACCTATTTCAATGTAATCTTTCCGGCTGGAATCAGTACGTTCTAACAACTCTTAATTGTTAAGATATCTACAAAGTGGAGTAATTAGCCGAACTTCAAGAGTCTTGAGTTTTGGGTAACTGCTGTTGGAGAGGCTGAACTTTGTTTTGGTTCTCCTCGGTAAGGAGACTGTGGTGCTGCGTGTTTTCTGGGTGATTTAAAACCTGTACCTTCATCGCGGCTAATTCGGCATCCACATTATTAATAGATTCCAAGGAAGTAAATTGTGTTTCCAAGTCGTCGCTACCGAGTTGAGTTATTGCAACTGAATGAGCTTCTATTTGCAAAACTTTTTCTTCCATGCGCTCAAAGGCACTCAGACTACTAGTGGCAGAAACTCCGCCAAGCATTTCCTGGAGGCGATAAGACGCTTCAGCAGAACGGGCGCGAGCAATATACATATCTTTTTTTGTTTTCGCCTCGGAAATTTTTAACTCTAGCGATCGCATATCTTTTTTTAGCCTAGCGACTATATCGTTTTGCTGCTCTATCTGAGAAAAGAGAGCTGTAGTAGTTTCTTTATAAGCTTGGCGTTTAGTCAAAGCTTCGCGGGCTAGAGGTTCATTGCCTTGTTGTAAGGCCAATTGGGCGCGGCGATACCATTCTTCTGTTTGAGACTGGGCAGCCGCAGCCTGTCGTTCAGTACGTTTTTGGGTAGCGATCGCTTGTGCTACACCCTGCCGCAACCGCACCAGATTTTCCTGCATTTCCAGGACAGTTTGCTCTAGAATCTTTTCTGGATCTTCTGCACCCCCAATCGAACTATTGAGATTAGCGCGAATCACCCGCAAGATTCGCTTGATTAATTCCATATCGGCTCTCCATTCACGAAACTCAATACTGAGTGCTGTTAGCGGTAGCGGGGCGTTCAGCCCGTGCTGTTATCTCATGGTATCGTAGATTTTTACAACTTATGGCTACTGAACCCGTGCCTTAATTCCCTTTGTTTGTAATAATTGCATCTGTTTTTGTACTTGCTCTTTGGTCTTAAAAGCACCGAGATAAATCAATTCTTTGTTAGGTGATAAATAAGCATCGGGAATTACTTCTCGTGCTGAGGCAAAAGCCGCACCTTTATTGTCTATCACTACATGATAAAACCCATCTGTTGCTGGTTTGATTTCTGCATTCGGCTTTGGTGAGGTTGCGATTGACTTGGGCGAGGTTTTTGCCGTTGAAATGGGAGGCAAATTCTTCAGGGGAGGTAAGGGCTGTACCATCGGTACTGGTGCTAAAGCGATCGGATTTGTCGGTTTTAGGGCTGTGTTGCTTTGAGGCAATGTCCCTTGAGAATTTACGGGGTTTTGGCGAACAACTGGATTAGGTACTACTGCGAGGGTTGGTTGGACTTTAGGTTGTAAGCCAACTACATCATTAGGATCTCTCACATCAGGAAACTCTTGGGCAGCTAAATTGGGATACTTGGGTATAGATGTGCTTGGCGGCTGGATCTTAGGTTGGACATTACTTCCAACTTCCTCAGTATTTTCTGGCGCGGGAGATGAGTTGCCGTTAAACAATTTGCCTAAATTCCATTGTGGTAAGCCTTTGGGATTGAACACTACATAACCCAAGGTAAGACTTGCTACTAGTAGTAGCAACATTGAGCCGATACCCAAAGGTGATAGCAGACTGTCGCTAGAATTGCTTGGCTTCTTGGTTTCTGGTTGTTCTTCTGTCAGACTTCGCAGCAGTGCTTCACTAGATTCTAAATAGTCATCTGGGTGCTTAGGGGTGTCATCGGACTGCAAGAGATTTTCGCTCTTAGGATCTTTAACGATTGCTGGCACAATGCTGCTACTAAAGTTGGGCGGGGGCGGCGGAAGTTGAGTTTGGATTTTAGCAAAATCGGGGGTGGAGGGCACATTGAGATTATTTAGTTCTTCGGTATTTGCAGTAGGTGGCGCTGGGTTCTTTTGAGAATTCACAGCCAAAGCTACAGAAGACACTGGTGGTACGTCAATTTTTGCCGTAACTGGCGCTGGGGTTCCCTGATGATTCACGGGTACAGATGCAGGGGGCACGTTGGGTTTAATTTCTGTTGTTGATGACTGAGTTGTGCCCAATGTTGTCAGAATGGCAGTCAAGGGTTGGGCTTGACTGCTCATGTAACTAGCAATACGGCGCTGGTTCGATGACACCAAACCATTTCGGGTGCGTCGGTACCGAGCTAACTCTTGATCTAGCGGCACCTCTAAACTAGCTAGTGCTGCTGCTAGTGCTGGTTTCAACCCAGGTGTTTTAGACGATTGAGTACCGGAATCGTTCAGGGGGTTTTGAGTCATTGCCTCTGTGCCTCAAACGGAGATTGCTGAAATTAACTTTAGATATATTTCTGACAATAGTAGCGAAAATTATATAAATAAATAGATTGGGAGGGGATTGGGGAAAGAGAGATTTTCAGGTTTTGTTGTGAACGATAGTTCGTGGGAGTCTATCTTGGAAATAGAGTATGGGGCAGTGAGTGTAGTAGGGGGAAAACTCCTCACTTCTCATTCCTCACTTCTCACGGGCTAAACGCCCCGCTACCGCTAACAGCACTTTGAATAATGTCGTTGAAATCAATTCATGATATTTTAGGCGTTCTAGAAAAGCAGGCTAAATGGCAGGAGCAACCATTTCAATACTTACTAAAGTGTTGGGCAGAAGTTGTTGGGCCAGGGGTTGCTGCAAATACTCGACCATTATCGATTCAGCGCGATGTTTTGTCGGTAGCAACTTCTAGTGCTGCTTGGGCGCAAAACCTGACTTTTGGTCGCACGTCTCTGCTTTTAAAGTTGAATAAAAAGCTGCCAACGCCTTTGGTTGATATTCGCTTCTCTACTGCTAGCTGGCAGAATCAATCTGTGGAGAGAAAACAGCAACAAACGGTTTCGCCCCACGAGCATCCCAGTTACCTTGCTGATGAGATTAGCCTTCCTGATGTTACACCCACCAAGGATGTAAATGCTGCCTTTGGGCATTGGACGAAGATTATGCGATCGCGATCGCATGGCTTACCCCTTTGTCCTCAATGTGAATCTCCCACCCCACCCGGCGAACTCCAGCGCTGGGCAGTCTGTTCTATCTGTGCTGCTAAACAGTTTTAAAGAGAGTCAGTTCTGACTTCAATTGACAGCAAAATAGTTTAGCGATTATTCGTTGAGTAGAATTTTTCCTCAAGTAATTTGCTTCTGCCATATATAAAAGTTCTAATTATTGAGAAAATAATGTGTTTTATGGCTAAAATATGTCGAGTGTGGTAATGAAAGCAGACTATTTATCTGGAATTATATGCCTTAATCTATCCTTAAGGAGGAAGTTAAAAGGCTAGATAAATCAAAAGCTTTAGTTTTACTCTTGATCCCTAATAAGTTTTAGCTAAAATCTATAGGTAAGCACTCTCCGAATTATTTAAAAATATAACAAGATTATAAAAACATCCTAAAGTTTAGTTTTTCGTTGGGATCGCTGAAACCTATGAAGAATAATGACTTTTTGGCTTTTATCCGTCTTTATATATAGAAGCAAAATATAAGCATGAAATTCAGCCAGAAACGGCACTAAAGATGAACCCAAATGAAACCTATTAAATTTTTAGCATCTGCCTGTAGATATTGCCGTCATTACCAACCAGAGGGTCGCCGTGGCGGAGTGTGCCAGCAATTGGGAGCGCCAGTTCAAGCAACTTGGAAGGCTTGCTCTTTGGCGCTTCCACCTTTTGCACCTTCTTGGGAAACCTTGGAAGATGCCTGGACTTTGCCAGATGCAGCACCAGTTTTAGCTTGTTCTCATTCTGTAGCCTCAGATTTAGATAATGCTACTCTTACCTCCATAGAAGAAATAACTGCCTCTATATATTCTGAAGAGGCTAAGACTGAAGCAGTGTTTATTTAGTTATCCATTATTACTGAACTAATTTTGTAGTTTGTTTAAGATAAGATTCGTTTTTAAGATATTTAGTGCTTTAAATTTGACATGTATAAAAATCGCACCTCAAAAAAGGGTGCGATTTTTGCAATTTTAAGGTAGCCAAGGAAAAGAGCGAAAATCTGGTGGACGCTTTTCGAGAAAGGCTTGTTTGCCTTCAGACCCTTCTTCTGTCATGTAATAGAGTAGGGTGGCATTGCCAGCGAGTTCTTGTAAACCCGCTTGTCCGTCACAATCAGCATTGAAGGCGGCTTTAAGACACCGAATTGCGATCGGACTTTTTTCTAAAATTTCCTGCGCCCATTGAATACCTTCCGCTTCTAGTTGTTCGATTGGGACGACGCAATTAATTAAGCCCATTTCTAGAGCTTGTTGTGCATTATATTGGCGGCAGAGAAACCAAATTTCTCTAGCCTTTTTTTGTCCCACGATGCGGGCGAGATAGCTGGCTCCAAAACCACCGTCAAAACTGCCGACTTTCGGGCCAGTCTGTCCAAAAATGGCATTATCGGCGGCGATGGTAAGGTCGCAAATTAACTGTAGGACATGTCCACCACCGATCGCATATCCCGCTACTAAAGCAATCACCACTTTCGGCATGGAACGAATTAGGCGTTGTAAGTCCAGCACATTCAAGCGAGGGATGCCAGTATCGTCTACATAACCCGCATGTCCCCGCACACTTTGATCGCCACCAGAACAGAAGGCATATTTGCCATCAGTGTGTGGGCCATAGCCTGTAAATAGGACAACACCAATAGTAATATCTTCACGAGCATTACAGAAAGCGTCGTACAGTTCAAAGACTGTTTCAGGACGGAAAGCATTGCGTTTATGGGGACGGTTGATGGTGATTTTCGCAATGCCATCAGTTTTTTGATACAGAATATCTTCGTAGGTTTTGGCAGTTTCCCAGTTAATTTGCATTGGTATGGAGTGCGCTGTTGTGCTTGAGAATTTTATCGCGGACGTGGGGACATGCGATACCTGCGGTGGGCTACGCCTACGCTAAAATTGTTGTCTCAAGCCTTTACAATCTGGTAATTGTCTGGGTGTTGAGGAATAAAAATGCGACGTGACACCATCTTCTACAAATTATTTAAGCAATTTCCCGGTTTGCTGTTTGAATTAGTAGATGAACCACCTCCAGAAGCGGAAAACTACCAGTTTGAATCGGTTGAAGTCAAAGAAACAGCGTTTCGGATTGATGGAGTGTTTTTACCTCCTGCTGATGCAGTTTCCAAAACCGTCTTTTTTGCAGAAGTACAGTTTCAGAAGGACGAAGATTTATATCACCGCTTCTTTAGTGAGTTGTTTTTGTTTCTCTACCGCAACTCGATTCGTTACGATGACTGGTTTGGAGT
>NZ_NOLI01000154.1:0-18287 GCF_002245975.1 Nostoc sp. 'Peltigera membranacea cyanobiont' 213
GCCCCCTGCTCCCTGCTCCCTGCTTCCCTCCATTCTACGGGCAACGAGGATGAATGCCTCCTTGAGTACAAATGTACGCTAATTGCTTGGCATCTAAATTTTTCGCTTGAGAAAAATCAACCCCTTGGATTACGGCAGATACTGAGCCTAAATCTGGGGTTTTGACAAATTGATCTGCTGGATCTTCTTTGCTAGGGGCGAGAATTGCCCCCTTAAAATCTGCTCCTGCTACATTTGCTCCCCGTAAATCTGCAAGACTTAGGTCAGCATTTTGTAAGTTAACGTTTTCCATCTGAGCAGAACGCAAAACAGCACCAGCTAGACGAGTGGCGCTGAGATTAGCATTGCTGAGATTAGCACGATCTAAATAGGCTCCTGATAAATCTGCTCCTTGCCAATCAGTGTTAGTTAAGTTGGCAAAGGATAATTGCGTTCCGATAGCAGTGACGCGACCTAAACGGGCAGCGTACAGATTAGCTTCGTTCAATTTAGCATCGCCTAAATCAGCCCCAGTTAAGCTGGCTCTTTCCAAAACTGCGTTTCGCAGATCGGCTCCTACTAGTTGGGTGCTGTTGAGTTTTGCGTCATATAAACGTGCGTTGGATAAGTTGGCTCTGTTGAGAGTGGCGCGGCTCAAATCGATCCGGTTCATCAAGACGCGACTAAGGTTAGCATCAGTAAGATTGGCTTGCTGCAACTGAGCTTGGCTTAAATCAGCCATCACATCATCGTAGGTATCCCAGCGTCCATCTTCACCCGCACCCCGAAAGCGGCTACCCTTAAAGCTGGCTTGGTTAAGATTTGCAGATTTAAATTTAACTCCAGATAAATCAAGGTTGTCTAATACCAAGTTGAAGAACGAACCTCCTGGAGTACCGCTTTGACCTAATTGGGTGCTACTAAGGTCAACGCCCTCCATTTTCCCGCTATAAACAGAGAGAATTTTGTTGATCGTTCTCTGGTTTCTTTGTAGCCGCCCTTGCCGCAAATCCCGTTCTTGGGTTGCAGTGCTACCCACAGATTCCAGTTCACCCACTAAAAACTGATTCTTATTTTTTAATTCGGGGATAGCTTGGGGCCCGACAGTTGTCAAAGCTTGTTGAATTGTATCCAGGAGGCTGGGGTTGGTTTCGCTAACCAATAAATCCGCGAGAAATTTGATGGATTGTGGATCGTTAAGACCACCCATCGCCAGAATTGCACTTTGGCGTTGCTCATTAGTCGCCCCAGAGTTGGGACTCAATTGTTTGACGAGTTCGAGGAACTGTTGTCCGTTGATTTGCTTAGTTGCTCGCTGGGATTGTTGAATTTGGATATAAACTTGAGTGCCAATTAAAGTTGCCAACACAGCAGTCATACTCGTCAGCCCTACCCCAAACAAAGTCAGATTGGGATTTTGCTGTATCCGCCGCCACAGGTTAGGTGATTGGTTGATTTCATCTGCCGCTAATTCTTCTCCCTCTGGCCATTCTTCTGCTTCATCATTACCGCCAGCAGACTGGGCTTGTCTTTTGCTAGCTAAGAGTGAAGATGGTAAGGGACGAGTTGTATCTATTGTATAAGTGCCTGCAAGTCGATCGTGCAGGGCGCGACGACCCCGACGCGACGGTAAGCCTATCCCTTCACCGACAATCATTAATAAAGACAAAAATGTGAATAATCCTAAATTTGGAAAAGCAAAGCTGTAGCGCCACAGTAGATAGGCGATGGAGATAGGTACAGTCCAACGTCCAACTCCTTCTCTAATGACAACTGCCCCCAATCCGGGCGATTTTCCTTGCTCGTTGACAACCCGCACTTTGAACCAACGTTTCGGAATTGTATTACCAGTTTTAGCCAGTAAATACAATTGCCACCATGAGAGAGTTACAGGCGCTAACAGAGCGATTGTCCACAAAATATTAGTTGGCCATGCTACGTTACGGATGCCATAGCTCACAGGCAGAGCCAAGGGACGAGCGATCGCTCTTTCCGTAACTACCAGCACGGGGTTAAGCGGCACTCGGTTCAGATCGCTTCTAGAATTGGCGTAGACACCAAGGCCGAAGGGAATCAACCCACTGGCAACCACTAGTGTGATTTCAGCCGCCCAAGCTGCAAAACGCCTACTTGCTAGTAACAGCGAACTGGCTCTTTCCGGTTCTTTGGACTGACCAGATTGATTACTACTACTTCTTCTAACAATTGGTGATGTCATCGAATAATTCCCTTTGATATTATTTCTACGCCGCGATCGGTACAATTAAAATAGACTCAGCTAATGGGCAAAAAGAAAAGCATATTGAAATAGAATTTAGAAGTTATGGAAGTCAGGAGCCTTTTGTATTATGGCTCCTGACTTTCATAACTCCGGGCAGATTGCCAAGTAATTGCATATCAACTTATTGCTTACGTTGAAAGCTACTAGACACAAAAAATTTGTATCCAACATACACTAACGCTGCCAAAAGTGCCAGAGTGATTACAGATGCAACCAGTTTAAACACTGCTTGCAGCATCGCCAAGCCTACTAGCACCGTCACACCCGAAACTACCAGCTTTTTTGTCCCAGATAAGCCGTTGAACCAAATCTGAAATCGCTCCAGTTGCAAGTTCAAGTTGGCAAAAATAGACTGAGGCATCTGTTTTTGTCCTTGTGGTTGAGATACAACCCCAGGTGGGGAATTAATCTCTGCCTCTAGCTTATCGAGACGACGCTGTAAGTCTTCTTCTGGTTGAGGATTCATCAATCTTTTCTACCTCAGTTAGCACACTTATTGAAAAACAGACCAACTAAATTCTATTTTTGGTGGTTGTCTTAGTGATTTTAGCTAATGTCTGTGTGTGCAATACCTTTATGACAGGTAAAAATTATGTTTTTTTGTTGTTGTCTGCTAATCGAGCTACTTTTTTAAGTATTTTTACGTCTTTAAAATGTCAAAAAAGCTTTCTTAAGTGATGCTTATTATACTGGTGGTTAAATATTTTGGTGGACAAGCGATCGCCACTAATCATCATAGATGAGGTAATTTGCATGACTGATCTGGAGATGTTGTTTTGCAGCATCTACAGATTGCATCTTCCCAAACAATCTTAAAGTTAATGGTATTAGGTTATACGGTAGCTTTTGGAACCAAGGCGGATTGCTATCGTCTATAAAATTAGACTGTATAACAATATTGCTCTAAAAAAATCTGGAGCATTAATTAAAATGAAAACGCTTCGGCTACTTGCAATTGTTCCCACAGCTTTGGCGATGAGTTTGGTTTTCACTGAGGCTAATTTGGCACAGACACCAACAGTCCAAATTAATCGGAATTCCCAACCAGATCCACTAGTTTTAAACGGAAAGTCTGGGGGAACTGTCAAAAGTAATTGTGGCAATATTACCACTGAACCTAGTCAAGTTATCCAGGTTACAGAGTCACTACCTTATTTACGATTAACAGCAGAGAGTCAAGGGAAGCCAACGCTGTTGATCGACGGGCCCGGAGGGCGCTTTTGTGTAATGCCAGATAGCTACTCTGGAGGCAAGCCAGAACTTTCTGGTTACTGGAAAACAGGAAAATACTCGGTCTATGTGGGCGAACTATCCCAGCAGCAGTCTAACTACACCCTCTCAATCTCACAAAGAAATAAGTAGTCATTTTTGACATCCTCCCCCGAATCCACTTCGTTAAATTCGGGGGATTCTAAGCTCAATCAGTGATTGCAAGCAAAGCTTGTCTGACATCAGCTAACTTAACAGTCCATGCCCCGACTGTGTAAAAGAAAAATGACAAATGACTAATCTTCCAATGATTTGGCTGGAACTTCAATAGCAGTGACATCAATTGTGCCTTCTGGTGTGAAGCGCTGAAAATGACTATTTTGTACTAACAGCGACTCCCCACAGCTAGGACACTTTAACTGACTGTCATTTAAACCCGTAAATTCATATTCACAGACGGGACACCGATCGGCGACCAAGTTGCGTTGCAGCCACCAACGAAAGCCAAAAAAAGCCACAATAGGTGCTAAGAACAGCAACCCGACAATAATTAGCAACGAATTAACCAACCAACCTAAGCCCAGTGATGCCAGCAACCAACCAACTGCCAGGAGGGTAAGCCAAGGCCGGAGATTTAAAAGATTCAATTGAAATGACTTAAAGCTCATTTTTTAAATGTAGTCCTGCTCTCCTTCTAGGATAGCGATTTTAGTCATTTGTTATTGGCCACTTGTCATTTGTCATTTTGACTTGGTGACTGAGGATAGAAGCATTTTTTGCAAGTGCTGTTGGAAGGCATTTATGCCAAACAGAGCGATCGCTTGTTCTCGCAGCCACTCTCCATTACATCGCTGGTCATCCCCTTGAAGCATTTCTATACAAGCTGCTGCTACAGCATCAGGATTGCGGTGTGGTACTCGCCATCCCAGTTTACCATCTTGTAAGGGGTCAGCAGAGCCATCATCATCACCGGATAACACAGGCACTCCACAAGCCATTGCTTCTAGATAGACAATGCCAAAGCCTTCTTGTGAAGGCATAATATAGGCATCAGCAAGGCGATAATGTTCCATTAATTCTTCTGTGGCAACGAAACCAGCAAATACGACGCGATCGCTCACATTTAAATATGCAGCTAACTCTGCCAATCGCGGTTGGTCATCACCGCGACCAATTACTAAATATTTCACTTCTGGGAAAACCTGAGCGATTTGTGGTAATGCCCGAATCGTGACATCTACACCCTTGTAAATATCCCCTGACCATAAGCGTGCTACTGTCATTAACACCTTAGAACCAGTGAAACCATATTTTTGAACTAATTTTGGCTGCTTGGAACCAGGAGTAAATTTATCCCCATCAATTGCACAAGGCATCATCTCTACCATTTTGGGGTTTAGACCATTCGCAAGACAAGCGCGATCGCGGCTGTAGCGACTAATTGTCCAAATTCTATCTGCTGATGTCAGGGCGCGACGTTCTTGATTTTTCAGAGGTTCCCAGACTTCTTTGCCATAAGTTAGTACGGTGTAAGGAATCCCCAAGGGTTGACAAAGGGTTTGGATTAATACTGCTAAGTTAATGTGACCGCAGAAAACTTGCTGCGGACGATTTTGCAATAGACACTTAAGTAAAGCTGTTGCCATTTGCAGTCTCCCCAAATGAGGAGACTGATTTTTAAAGTAATGAAATTTTAAGTTCTCATCTTCAAACAAATTTAATCTATCAGCGCTATCTCGCAGCAAAAAGACTTCTGCCTTGTAAACTTGGCTCAATCCCAGATAGGCGCGGAAAATATCTTTTATATATGATTGGATACCACCCTCGTGGGCAAAAATCTCTAAAAACACGAAGACATGGTTAGTTCTTTGATTAACTTTATCACCTACCTTTAGATTTTCTGTCACTTTAGTGATGTGCATAATATTAGGTTATTTATACTTGGGTTAAGGGCGCGATCGCACCGCTTTGTAACCGCTCTAAATCTGTTTTTACCATTTTTTCTAAAAGTTCTTCAAAGCTCACTTGGGGTTCCCAGCCAAGATTTATTTTAGCTTTAGTGGGGTTAGCGACTAATTGAAAATGCTCGTCTTGTCGCAATAAGCTGGTATTTAAAACTATATGGTGCGTCCAATCCAATCCGACAGACTCAAAGGCTGTGGCAACTAAATCTCTAACACTGTGCAGTTTTCCAGTGCCAATCACATATTCTTCAGGTTCATCCACTTGCAACATCAGCCACATTGC
This sequence comes from Nostoc sp. 'Peltigera membranacea cyanobiont' 213, assembly GCF_002245975.1. Taxonomy (NCBI): domain Bacteria; kingdom Bacillati; phylum Cyanobacteriota; class Cyanophyceae; order Nostocales; family Nostocaceae; genus Nostoc; species Nostoc sp. 'Peltigera membranacea cyanobiont' 213. The sequence goes on from NZ_NOLI01000154.1 coordinate 5,717, forward strand.
TTCTACGTAATCTCCCGCAAATCCCCAATCGCGTTTGGCATCTAAATTACCCATTTCTAAGGTGTTAGTTAAACCCAATTTTATCGATGCGGCTGCCAAAGAAACTTTTCGGGTTACAAACTGAGGTGCGCGTAGAGGGGATTCATGGTTATATAAAATCCCACTACAGGCAAATAGTCCATAGCGCTGTCTGTGATGCACCATTGTCCAGTGGGCGTGCATCTTCGCCGCAGCATAGGGATTTTTGGGACGAAAAGGCGTTTCTTCGTCTTGTGGTGAAATAAATACATCGCCAAACATTTCTGAACTGCTGGCTTGATAAAATCTGGTAGATAAACCTACCTGTCGCACTGCTTCTAAAAGTCTGGTAGCAGTACCTGTGATCAAATCTAGGGTTCCCAATGGGTCGTTCCAGGAGTCTGGGACAAAACTAGGAGCCGCCAAATTGTAAATTTCTTGGGGACGCAATTGTTCAACTGCGGTCAACAGCGCTGCATTATCCCTCAAGTCAACCGTAAAAATTTCTACTTGATTTGCCAGTGTTCCCAGCTTTGTCAAATTAGGTTGTCGATGGGGAGGTACTAATCCTACAACTCGATAACCACGGTTAAGGAGCAAATGGCTGAGATAGTAGCCATCTTGACCAGTTATTCCTGTAATTAGGGCTGTCTTAGTCATATTTGTCCCCTATTCTCTCTATCTCTTTAAGCACTGAATGGCACTTGTTGGAGAACAAAAATTTAGGCTCTCAACACTGCTGACAAATCTTAACAAGGGATCTAGTGTAACTCGAATGCTATGTTTACTGTATTCACTAATTCTTTTTATACAAAAACATTCTTTGAGATTTTACACAAAAATCATAATCTCTAAGCAATTTTACGTAAAAAATATATTACTTCAAGTCAAAGACTATTGAAAATAAGTATACTTTTATCAATCAAGTAACTACATATTTGAGCAGAAACCCCTTCTTATTACGTTTTTGTTTTCAAATGTTTTCAAGTTAAGTGACTCAACTCAACTTTTACTTTTATGTTTCTACAGAGTATTTGACGATGAGAAGGCAATTTCTACCATCTGCACCACGTTCGTATACAACACGGTCTGCCAACCGCCGCAGGAGAAACCATCCATAGCCACCTACTTGTAGAGTACCTGGGGCTGGCTCTGCGATCGCATCAGGATCGAAAGGTTTTCCATAATCCCAAATTCTAATCTCTAGTCGGTCAATCCATAGATAAACGTTAATCTCAATGGTTGTTTCCGGGGGTAAGGCATGATGAGCGTGACGAACAGCGTTAGTAAAGCCTTCTGCTAATGCTAAATTGAGCCGATCTAGTTGGGTTTTTGACCAGCCAAGTTGAGACAAATGTTGCAGACAAAATTGCTCGAACCATTCTTGCACCTGGTTTAGGAGACTAAGTTCGCTCTTAACCTTTAGATGGTCTTGCTGCACTATAGTAAACATTAACTGTGACTTAAATATAAATAAACCCAAGTTGCTAGTTATTAAATTTTGCACTATTCGCCAAATTTCTCCGATATAGAAAAATTTAAATTCCGATATTTTGTGTACCAAAATACAAAATATCGACGATTTTGGCATTTTGAGGATTGTAACTAGCAACTTACGTTAATTAAGTGAAAAATGTTTATATTTGATGACTTTAGGGCAAGTCTTGAGGCGCAGCCTTCCTATTAGGCATTCTCAGTCGAAGACTGGGAACAAGATAATCTCTAAAAGCTTGTTTAAGTCAAGCATTATACCTGAAGTTGACACCAATGGCCTTTAGCTGATGACTCGTTGGTTCAGCCTCTTGTAGAGAAGAGGCTAGGATTCATGAATTCTATATCGATTAAAATTGACACCTGTAGATTTCTTTCAAAAGCACATCTGTATATACTCTTGAAACTCACAGGTGTCAAAGCACTTTGTGGTGACTAATTTAGAATAGTCCCAAGGTCAAAGATTTATCCAATGGCAAGGCAGCACCAATACCTAGCCACAGGGTGACAAGAGTACCAAAGAGGAAGACTGTGGTTGCGACTGGACGGCGGAAAGGGTTTTGGAACTTGTTGACATTCTCAATAAAGGGAATGAGAATTAGCCCAACTGGTACCGAACCCATTGCTAACACTCCTAAAAGTTTGTTAGGAAGCGATCGCAAAATTTGGAAGACTGGATATAAATACCACTCTGGCAAAATTTCCAATGGTGTGGCGAAAGGATTTGCTGGTTCACCGGTCATTGCGGGATCTAGCACAGCTAGAGCCACAATTGCAGCGAAGGAACCCATGATCACGATTGGAAATACATAAAGTAAGTCATTAGGCCAAGCGGGTTCACCATAGTAATTGTGACCCATGCCTTTAGCGAGTTTAGCTCTTAGCTGAGGATCGCTCAGGTCAGGTTTTTTTTGTGTTGCCATTTTGAAATGTGCTCTCCTGCTTAAGTTAAATTAAAGCATTTGTGAAGGCTATCAGCGACTAGGCAACCCTAGCAGGCGGGAGGCAGCGTTTTGTTTATCTACGGTCAGCCGCCTAGAGGGAATTCACAGCTTTAAGCTTCAAATACAAGTGTTTGTTTGTTGGAACTTACGTGCAATTAAATTTATTGTGTTTCATAAGTTTAAAACAAACAACTTCAATCTGAAAACTGACAAATCTTGCCTTTCGCTAATAACTTAAGATTACAAAGGCCCAGAAATGCCTTGCTTGCGGATCATCAAGAAGTGAAACAGCATGAAGACTGCAATCAACCAAGGCAGCACAAAGGTGTGTGCGCTGTAGTAACGAGTTAGTGTTGCTTGACCAACACTTGAACCGCCGCGCAGCAAGTCGGAAATCAGAACGCCAACTACAGGAATTGCTTCTGGTACACCACTAACAATTTTTACAGCCCAGTAGCCAACTTGATCCCAAGGTAGGGAATAACCGGTGACTCCAAAGGAAACTGTAATCACAGCCAGGATCACACCACTTATCCAGGTCAATTCGCGGGGCTTTTTGAAACCGCCAGTCAGATAAACCCGGAAGGTGTGCAAAATCATCATCAATACCATCATGCTGGCAGACCAGCGATGGATGGAGCGAATTAGCCAACCGAAGTTGACTTCATTCATGATGTACTCCACTGAGGAGAAAGCTTCAGTGACTGTTGGCCTGTAGTAGAACGTCATGGCAAACCCAGTGGCAAACTGGATGAGAAAGCAAACCAGGGTAATTCCACCCAGGCAGTAAAAAATGTTGACGTGGGGAGGGACGTACTTACTAGTAACGTCTTCAGCGAGTGCCTGAATCTCCAGGCGTTCCTCAAACCAGTCGGAAACGTTGGCCATACAATCTCAAGTTCCTAAAAGTCGGTTGCGGTTGATAAATCCCGAAGTTCTAAATTGGCGGCTAAAATTCTGATGATTCCAAGCCTCGGCATCCTGCGGATTCGCCCAAGGGGTTGCCGCAGACTAGAGTAGCAACAGAATTGTCTATGAACTTTTCATCAGCCGCCTCTTGTGACTTCTCTCCCAATTAGCAAATTTGGGATTTTAGTAAAAGCGAGTTTTTTCGTTTGCTTGTCAGCTTTCAGTGTGCTAAGAGTCTTCAGAAACTTTACACTCTGTAAAGAAGGAATATATTGCGATCTCTTTACGCCCCTGCACACAAAATGGTGGACACAAAGTAGATTTTATCCTTTCGTGAGTGGATACAACGCATCAGTTGACTGAACAACTTGATGAGAGAAATGCACCACTTCTATAAAAAAAGTAACATAATCGAGAGATAGATTTCATCAACAACAGGGCAACTGAGCATTTCTAGGCAATTTGGGTTGAGGTGGAATTGATAATGGGGTTCATGAATAAACAAGTCTTTCGGGTTGGATTTTCATTGTTAATGGCGTTTTGGTTGGCGTTTGGTACGCTCACACAGCCTGCGGTGGCAATGACTAGCCAACAAAAGCTGGTTTCGGAAGTTTGGCGAATTGTTAATCGTACTTATCTAGATGAGACTTTTAATCATCAGAACTGGGCGGCTGTACGGCAAAAGGTTCTAGAGAAGCCACTGGCAGACTCAAATGCCAGTTATGTGGCAATTGGGAAGATGCTCAAGAGCCTTGACGATCCTTTTACCCGCTTTTTAGACCCGGAACAGTACCGCAGCTTACAAGTCAATACTTCTGGGGAACTGACTGGGGTAGGATTGCAAATTGCCCTGAATCCTGAGAGTGGTAAGTTGGAAGTAGTGGCTCCTATAGCGGGTTCACCAGCAGATAAAGCGGGAATTAGACCACGCGATCGCATTCTTAAAATTGAGGGCGTTCCTACAAAAAATCTTACCCTAGATGAAGCTGCAACTAAAATGCGGGGCCCTAGTGGCAGCCTGGTAACTCTCCTCATTGAACGCGACGGAGAGCCAGAAACGGAAATTAGACTAACACGCGATCGCATTGCTCTTAACCCTGTGGTTTCCGAATTGCGTGTTTCCACTGAAGGTACGCCGATTGGCTACCTACGCCTCACTCAATTTAATGCCAACGCCTCAACGGAATTGGCACACGCTATTTCTAGTCTAGAAAAAAAAGGGGCTGATGCCTACATTCTGGATTTACGAAATAATCCTGGGGGGTTATTGCAATCAGGAATTGAAATCGCTCGTTTGTGGTTAGACTCTGGTACTATCGTTTACACAGTAAATCGACAAGGCATTCAAGGTAGTTTTGAAGCCTTGGGCCCAGCCTTAACTAACGATCCTCTAGTGATTTTGGTGAATCAAGGAACTGCCAGTGCTAGCGAAATTCTGGCAGGCGCACTCCAAGATAACGGTCGTGCCCAGTTGGTAGGTGAAACCACCTTTGGTAAGGGTCTAATTCAATCTTTATTTGAATTATCAGATGGTTCTGGCTTGGCAGTCACAATTGCTAAGTATGAAACTCCTCAACACCGGGATATTAACAAATTAGGTATTAAGCCAGATAAAGTGATTTCCCAAGACCCAATTAACCGCGAACAGATTGGTACTGAAGCGGATCTGCAATATCAAGCAGCAGTGGAACTTTTGAAGAAAGACTCGGTTGTGGCGGGAAAAGTTTAAAAAGTTATACCATTTCTTTGTGAGGCTGCGCTAAATTCTCTTGGCTTTCTTCCTTCCTTCTTTCTTTGTGTCCTTCTCTGACGAGACGCTGCGCGAATGCGCCCTTTGCGGTTCGTTCCTTACATAGTTTGGCGCATCTTCATACAAAATGCTACAAGTAGGTAGGCGTAATTAAATATAAGATAAAACTTCACCCTCAATCCCTCTCCAAAGTATCGGAGAGGGAAGCCGGAGGTAGGGTGAGGTTTTATATTTAATTTGACCCACTTACTTACTAAAGCCAATTAATTTCACTTGTTTGGTTTAGGGATTAATTAAATAAAATATTGGCGGGGTTAATATCTTTGAGTTAAGCCCAAAACTCTTGATAGAGATACGTTAGCATAGTGGGACGAAGCAATAATAATTCAGCAAGTTTTTTTCAATGTTTTCATTCATTACTTTTGTTTAATTTTTGATAATCGGGAACTCTAATACAAACTCAGTCCCTTTTCCCAGAGTCGAATTTACAGTAATTGACCCTCCGTGTTTTTCTACAATGATTTGACGAGCGATCGCTAATCCTAATCCTGTCCCTTTCCCAACAGATTTAGTAGTAAATAAGTGGTCAAAAATCTTTTGTTTAATTTCTTCGCTCATCCCTAAACCATTATCTTTAATACTAATAATTACTTGTTTAGAGTCACTAGCTTGGGTGCTAATTGTAATCCAATTAGGGTTAGTTTGAATTTCTTCAAAGCTGCGACCAATATTTGATTCTTCTAATGCCTCAATTGCATTTGCCAGGATATTTATAAACACCTGATTTAATTGACCAGCAAAGCATTCTACTAATGCTAACTGACCATATTCTCTGATAACTTGAATTTCTGGGCGAGATTCTGAAGCTTTCAGGCGATGTTTGAGAATCAGAATAGTGCTTTCAATGCCATCATGAATGTTACAAGCAACCGGGCGATCGCTATCAGCACGAGAGAAGGTTCGTAAAGAAGTGCTAATATCTCGAATTCGCTTCACACCTTCTCGCATTGAACCGACTAACTTAGGTAAATCTTCACGGATGTAATCGAGGTCAATTGCTTCGATTTCATCTTGAATTTCGGCATCAGGATTGGGATATTTCTGCTGATATAAATCCACCAACCCAAATATATCTTTGATGTAATCCAAAGCGGGTTGAATATTGCCACCCAAAAAGCCAACGGGGTTGTTAATTTCATGCGCCACCCCTGCAACGAGGTTTCCCAGTGCCGACATTTTTTCACTTTGCACCAATTGCACTTGGGTGTGCTGAAGTTCTGCGAGTGCTTGTTCTAGATTTTGTTTTTGTTGTTTGAGTTCTTCTTCAGCTTGCTGGCGTTCTGTAATGTCTTTTGTCACGAATAAAGTGCCGAACACATTACCGTTGACATCGCGTAGAGGCATCTTGCTCGTATCCAACCAAACTTGCTGACCATCCGCCCGTAGAACTCGATCTATGATATGAAATTCTGCTTGCTCAGACTCAATGACGCGGCGATCCCACATCAAAAACCAATCACATTCTTCTTTGCTGAAGTCTAAATCATAATCGGTTTTACCCACAATCTCATCGGGAGAACTCAACTTGAGCATATCAGCCAAACTTTGATTACAACCCAAATAAACTGAATTGATATCTTTCCAGCCTACCCAATATGGAATAGTATCAAACACTAAACGCATCAATTGTTGAGTTTGTTTGAGGGTTTCAATCGATGCAAATAATTCCTGGGTTCGTTCGCTGACTCGTTGCTCTAGTTGCTCAGTTAGTTGTTGTAATTCTGTATTTCTCGCTTCAAGAGACTGGCTCAATTGATTAAGCTTTAAATGAGTCCGCACCCGTGCTAAAACTTCACCTTGTTGAAAGGGTTTGGTGATGTAGTCAATGGCTCCTAGTTCAAAACCGGTGACTTTATTTACCGATTCAGACAGGGCGGTGATAAAAATAATCGGAATATTTCGGGTTTTTGCATTGGCTTTGATGCGCTGGCAGGTTTCAAAGCCATCCATCCCTGGCATCATCACATCCAGTAAAATCAAGGAGACGGTTGTATGTTCTAGTTGCTGTAAAGCGCTTTCACCACTGGTTGCGATCGCCACTTCAAAACCAGCATTTGCTAGGGTGTCTGAAAGCACCTTCAAGTTATTTGGCACATCATCGACAATCAGGATAATGCCATTGTCAAACGGGTTTGTAACAGGATTGTTCAATCTAAGGGAATTTGTAGAGAATGCTGTCATAGCAAAGATGGTAATGAGGTAACAAAGGGTTTCTTAGACTGGATTTAGTGGATTAACTCTTAACATTGGGAAGATATTTTTCAATAAACGTTCGGATTTTTTCAGTCTGGAAATTATCTGCATATTGACGTATTTCTTGAATAAACGAGTGATACTTTTCATTTGCTTTTTCTAAGGTTTTTAGCTGTTGCTCGATCGCCATCAAACGTCCCTGCAACGCAAATGTGTGTAACTGCGATAAAACCTCATCAGTTGGGGGAACGATCTCATCTGGGATGGATGAGGATATTGCCTTTGAGTTGGCTGTTATTGGCTCCACAGCAATGGAGTTTTGGTCATAAACCCATTTCAGATTCAGGTATTTTTCCAACAACTTCAGTAGCGCTGGAGCTTCTACAGGCTTGGGTAAAAACGCATTGGCACCGGCTGTGATACTCTCATTTTGGTTACTTTCAAATACGCTAGCTGAAGAGGCGATCGCTGGAATATGCTTTAATTCAGGAATCTGTCGCAACTGTCGCAGCATCTCATAGCCATCCATTTCTGGCATCATCAGGTCTGTAATAATCAGATCGGGATGAATCTCCTGCGCCATTGCCAATCCTTCTCGACCGTTACTGACGGCAATCACTTCAAAACCCAAAGGTTCCAGTAAACTAACCACAACTGACCGATTCTCCCAACGGTCATCTACTACCAGCACCTTGAGCTTGCTGCCTTCAAATCCCAAAACCCTCCCTTGCTTAGTTGTTCGCAGACTTGTTGCCCATTCTTTAGCTTCAGGTAGTTCGATCTCAAACCAAAAAGTGCTACCTTTTCCCACCTGGCTTTCCACATTTAGAGTGCTACCCATCAAAGTCACAATTTGCTGACTGATTGCTAGTCCTAGTCCGGTACCTTCTCCTTGTTTCTTGGTATCACCTACTTGTTCAAAGGGTTGGAAGATTTTTGTGAGTCCGCCTGGTGATATCCCGACTCCTGTATCTTCGATCTCAAAGCGAATTCGATAGATTGAAATTTCTAGTTCCTGAGTTTGAACGCGAAATGTAACTTCGCCTTCGTCAGTAAACTTAATGGCATTGCCCAATAAGTTAATCAACACTTGGCGTAGGCGTTTTTCATCGACTGTAATGCCAACAGGTAAATTAGAGTCAGGTTGATAGGTGAAAGGAATTCCTTTTTGACCAGCACGCACGCGCATCATCTCCGCAACGCCTTCCAGAAGTGCTGGAAAATAAGCATCTTCAGGATACAATTCCAACTTGCGGGCTTCGATTTTGGCGAGATCAAGGACATCGTTAATCAGATTGAGCAAATGATTGCCGCACTGATAGATGATATCTATACCTTTTTTAGCTCGTTCTGTTAAGGGTTCACCATTTTGGAGAATTTGGGCATAGCCCAGGATGCCATTGAGCGGAGTTCGCAATTCATGGCTCATGTTAGCGAGAAACTCGCTCTTAGCAAGGTTTGCACTATCAGCTTTCTCTTTTGCTTCTGCTAGTTCTAGTGTCCGTTCTTCTACTTTTTGTTCTAAGGTGGCAAAGGAGGTTTGCAACTGTTTGGCCATGCTATTAAAGGATGCGGAAAGTTCTCCAAGTTCATCAGTGCGTAGGCGTAGCCCGTCGTAGACATCGCTCGCTAGAGTTGCATTCCAATTTCCCGTTTCTAATTGCTTGGCGGCGCTATTGAGTTGTAAAATGGGTAATACTACAAGCGATCGCGATAACCAACGCACTAAAACTACAGTCAGTAACAACACAGCCAAAAAAGTTACCAGAGCAAATCCAGCAACCCGAATTTCCTGCCGCACTACAGAACTTGCATCTAATTCAACCACCAAAAATCCATTCACCCGACCCTGAAGATTGCTGATTGGGGCATAGCCGTAGAGAATGGTTTCACCATTTGTATTGTAAAATTCCTCCTCAACAAACGGTGCATTACGGGCAACGGCTGTATACAAATCATCTAATGACTTTGTGTAATCCATGCCAATTAATACAGTTTTACCTCGATCGGCAGGGTCGTAGTTTAAGACATAGACAAATTTTTTATTTGGTTGCTGTCGTACTGTATAAATACGTAATATATCTTTACTGGTCGCTTGAATAGATACAAGTTTATCTTGATTAATTTTGTAAAAGGCTGAGGTGCGATCGCTACGCTGGAGAACTAATCCATGATAATCGCTATCGATTTGGGGAACTGCCAGACTGACAATCGCCAACAGACGATTACGGATTGCCTGCCGTTGACTATAATACAACTGCCAGTACATGCCTGAAGCTATTGTCCCCGCCATCACTGCGATTAGCACTGAATAGGAAGCAATAATTTTTGTGCTGAGGTTCCAATTTCGCACTGGTGTAGCTCCTTTTACAGCCTCAAACTACTTATACAGGTAGTGCATTTTTAATCACTCCCAATGTTATTTTTGCCCAATTATTTCTAAAATGCCCACTTAATTTATCAAATGAACAGTTTAATTGGGCATTGGGAATTGGGAATTGGGCATTGGGAATTGGGAATTGGGCATTGGGCATTGGGCATTGGGCATTGGTTATTAATTCTTCCCCCTCATCTCCCTGCCCCCTGCCCCTCATAGCCCAAGGCTAGCGCGGTAAGCTGCGCGTTGAGACTCGCGCCCTACTTGGTTGGTAATCTGCTCCCATCCTTGGGCAATCTGCTGCATTGCTTCCTCTTTCGTAATTTTTTTGACCAAGAACTTAGATACGACAGCATCGAGAACTTCAAATTGATATTGCTGATTATGGGGAATGCTTAAATTCAAAACTATGTTGGAACTATTCAGGCTGACACCGATCGCGCCAAGATAGTTGTTGGCAACTTCAGACGACAGCCCTGCTTTAATCCAAGGATCTGAGTTTTCAAATTGCGAAATTCGGTAGGGGTTGAAGCCCGTTGTCCCGATTGTCACATCTACATTAGACTGAGCGGGTTGACTCATGTAAGAGAGAAAGCTATATGCAGCATCCTTGACGTTTGCTGCTGCTTTGGCATAAACCACACCCGTCCAACCGACATTGGCAGCATAAGGTGCGTGATTGACACCATCAATGGCGTAAGGACAGGTAAACTTATCACAAGCTACCAGTTGATTGGTTTTGCGATCGAGGACTTGAGTTGTGCCTGGAGTGATGACAGCACCCACTTTATTCATCACTTTAGAGACAGATCGATCGATAGATAGAGGCCCAACATCGCCCCAATCAATGGTCAGGGCGCACCTACCAGTTATGAATAATTCTCTAGCTTTAGAACCACCCAGATTTTCATCGTGGGGAACTCCATAATCCATCGTTTGTTTGTAAATATCCATTGCTTTGGCAAATCCTGGATTGTTCACCAAAGGCTTCATCGTGTCTGGGTCAAAAAATGCTCCTTGTGCTGTTCCCAGAGATTGCAAAAAAGGAGTGGCGATAGATATTAACATACTGGTGCTGTTCTCATGAGCACGCTTTGAAATACAAGAGCCATAGTCTGGTTTACCGTCGCCATTTAGGTCTTTGCCGTGAAACCGTTTAGCGATCGCCAAATACTGCTCCCACGTTTCTGGAGGTGTTAATCCAGGTTCCTTTAACAGATCGCTGCGGTAATAAACCATGTGAAAATCGCCATCCAAGGGAATGCTATAAATCCGCCCTTTATAAGTCGCACTGACATTCCGAAAGATCGGAGCGATATCTTCCCACCGCAAGGCAGCATCAGTCTTCACTCGTGCTGTTAAATCTTCTAGATAGCTAGCATCGATAAAGTCGATCAGCCATTGAGGTAAGATGACTGCCATATCGTACTTTGAATTCTTACCAGACCAGTTGTTTTCTAATATGGTGTAGAGATTTTTAAAGGGAACACCCGTTAGATTCACTTTCGCTCCAGTCAAGGCTTCAAACCCAGCAATCCGTCTCTGAATGCCTGTATGAATGGCTTCATCATGGGTAATGACATTAATCGTCACACCGTCAAAGCGTTGTGCAGTCGGATTGATCTGGGTAGGATTAGGAGATGAAACTGTTTGAGAATTGGGTGGGGAGAAACTGCAACCTGGAATCCCTAAACTCAACCACAGGGCAGCTAGAAAAATCAGATAATACCGAACTCGCTGCCACACAGAGCAAAACTTTTGCCAATTAAACATCTTATAATTTTTTCCCTCTGGCTTTTAACTGCCAAATCTTGACGATTTTCAGATTTATTATTCCCAGATGTATTAATTTTTCATAAGAGGTAGGAGATAAAGGACAAAACTCAGTGCTGAGTAATGAGCAACAAGAATACTCAGTACTTTTGCACTCGGTAAATGCCACAAAGGGCGTGGCGGTTTTTTAACTCAGCACTCTAAGCCGAGAAACTGGGCACTCTTCATTATTCCCAGATATTTGAAGCTGTTTGAGAATGAGAGTTAAAAATTATACCGGGAGTTCAATGATAAATTCTGTACCCTCACCCAAAACCGAGTTACAACTCAATTTACCCCCGTGGGTTGATTCAACTATTTGCCGAGCGATCGCTAACCCCAAACCTGTACCTTTACCGACAGCCTTCGTAGTAAATAAATGGTCAAAAATCTTTTGTTTGACTGACTCATTCATCCCTTTACCATTATCAGTAATGGCAATTTTCACCCTTTCATTTTCGACCGATGTTTGAATAGTTATGCAGTTGGGATTGGCTTTAATTTCTGCAAAAGTCCGACCATTATTTGATTCATCTAATGCATCAATGGCATTAGCAAGAATATTCATAAATACTTGATTTAATTGACCGGGAAAGCAATTAATTGCTGGAATCTGACCGTAGTTGGTGACAACTTCAATGGCTGGACGAGTATCATTAGCCTTGAGGCGATGGCGTAAAATCAAGATAGTGCTATCAATCCCTTCGTGGAGGTTGAAGGTTTGTTTTTGGTCGCTATCGGCACGGGAGAAAGTGCGGAGACTCTTACTTATGGATGTGATGCGATCGCCACCATCTTTCATGGCTCTGATTAAGTTGGGTAAATCATCCCGTAAATATTGCAGGTCGATTGTCTTTAATTCCTCTGCAATGGTGGGGCTGGGTTGCGGGAGTTCCTCTTGATAGAGGTCAATCAACCCAAATAGGTCATTGATGGAGTTTTGAACAGCATCAACATTGCCAATAATACAGCCGACGGGATTGTTGATTTCGTGGGCGACACCGGCGACTAAGTTAC
>NZ_NOLI01000155.1:0-18085 GCF_002245975.1 Nostoc sp. 'Peltigera membranacea cyanobiont' 213
GCATTGATAGCACCTTTGAGAATCCGTTTCTGGATTGCTTAAGAATCCCCATCCGCCTACGCGGTGGGGAGTATCAAGAAAACAGAATATCAGAAGTCAGAAGTCAGAATCAATTCTGTACGAATAGTGAATAGCGCCGTTGATTCAAGACTTGCTAATTTATTCTCGCGTGGGGACTCGCCGTCAGTAATTTACCCTCGTGGACTGCAATACTGGACTCGATGTAGCTCTTAGTAATTTACATATAGCGATCGCTATGTGTAAAGCTATCATCCCTTATTCGTCGAAAATTTCCTGATACAGGCACTCGTCTAGCTATTTGTAAAAAAATCGTCGAGCGATATGGCGATCGCATCTAGGCTGAGTCGGAACCGAGCGTAGGAACAGTACTTTATCTTACCCTGAACGCAAATTAAGGTATCTTTAAATATATGTACTTTACACCTGCCTAATAACTTACTAATAACTGCATGATTCATAATCAGGCATTGCGACCCATTGAAGTTTTGCTAGTTGAAAACTCTCCTAGTGATGCTAATCTAGCCATCACAAGCTTCTTAAATGCCCAAATTGCCAACAACTTGTACTGGGTTGAAGATGGTGAAAGTGCTATGAACTACTTAGGGGAGCAAGAAGAGTTCGCTAATTTCCCCGTCCAGACTTAATCTTACTCAACCAGAATCCCCCAGGTATGGATGGGCGGGAAGTGTTAACAGAAATCAAATCAGACCCAAATCTTGAATGCATTCCTGTTGTCATAACTACTACCTCAAATGATGAGCAGATATACTACGTTCTGATAATCTCAGTGCTAATTGCTACGTAACAAAGCCTATTGATGTCTAGCAGTTTATTCAGGTTGTGCAGTCGATCTAAAGATTTCTGGCTGATAGCAGTGACACTACCACGAACGGAATGGGGTTGGTAATTTAAATTGTTGCTTATAACAGCAGAGAAATAAGCCCTGTCTGAACCAATAGCAAATCAGGTGATTATCTAACAACTTGATATAACCCTGTACTATGGAAAAACCTATAATTCACATTTTATTAGTAGAAGATAGTCCTAGTGATGCCCATCTGCTACGTCGGATATTTTTTCATCCAGATCGAGAACAATGGCAGATGTTACATGTTGAACGGCTATCTGAAGCAATATATGCTAGCAGGGAAAACTCCGCGTCCACTGTTGATGATTCTCAGATAGAGAGTCGCAAGCAACGCAGATTCGACCTGGTTTTATTAGACCTTAGCCTCCCTGACTCTATTGGACTCGATACCTTGAAAGAATTTCGGGCAGCAGTCCCCGATATCCCAGTTGTGGTATTAACAGGGCTTGATGATGAAGATTTAGCAATGCAAGCTTTAGCAGAAGGCGCACAAGACTATCTCGTTAAAGATCAAATAACGATACAACAGTTAGTGCGTGCCATTCGCTATGCCATTGAAAGGAGCGAAATTCTCAACCAACTCCGGGATAGCGAAGAACGTACCCGTCAGGCACTGGCAAAAGAACAAGAACTCAACGAATTAAAATCGAACTTTGTAGCAATGGTCTCCCACGAGTTTCGTACCCCCATGACTACGATTCGGACGGCTGTAGATATCCTTGAATATAACAGTGAAAAACTAACTGACGATCGCAGAACTAAATACTTCGATCGAATTCAAAATGCTATCAACCAGATGCTCAATCTCTTAGATGAGATCCTATTTTTGAGTAAAACTGAAGCAGCTAAACTAGAATACAAACCGACATTTCTGGATTTAGAAAAATTCTGTATTGAACTTACAGATATTCTACAAGTCAATGCAGGTAGTCAGCACAGCATTATTTTTACCTTTCAAGGTGAATCCACCCAAGCTCAAATGGATGAAGACCTCCTCAATTGTATCTTCACGAATTTGATTTCCAACGCCATCAAATATTCCCCTCCAAATAGCACTATTTGGTTTGATTTGATTTGCAAAGATGGTCTGGCAACTTTCCAGGTAAGAGATCGGGGAATGGGTATTCCCCTCAAAGACCAAATTTGTCTGTTTCAAACCTTTTATCGGGCCAGTAATGTGGGTGTAATTCAAGGAACAGGACTAGGACTCACTATAGTTAAAAAATGTGTGGAGTTACATGGTGGTCATGTTCAATTAGAAAGTGAGGAAAATGTTGGCACAACAGTAATTGTGACTCTGCCACTACAATGGCTAGGCGGATAAACTAAATTTTACTGATTTAGAGACGAGCAAAAAATAAATCAATAACCGTGTCACTATAGAAAATAGAGCTGCAATATTGAGCAATAGGAAGACTAAAGAACACTGTGCAGATAACATTCTTAGGGACGAGTTCCGGTGTACCGACGCGATCGCGCAATGTTTCCAGTGTCGCCCTGAGATTACCCCAAAGGGCAGAACTGTGGTTATTCGACTGTGGTGAAGGCACCCAGCATCAAATAATGCGGAGTGAACTGAAAATCAGTCAACTCTCCCGAATTTTTATCACCCACATGCACGGCGACCACATCTTTGGCTTGATGGGACTTCTTGCTACTTGCGGCTTGGCTGGCAATGTGGAACGAATTGATATCTATGGGCCACCTGGATTAAATGATTACATTCAATCCGCCTCCCGTTACTCCTACACACACTTTTCTTACCCTATTAAAGTTCATGCCATCCGTCCAGGGGTAATTTATGAAGACAATGACTTCACCGTTAGCTGCGGTAATTTGCATCACCGCATTACAGCTTTCGGCTACCGCGTAGCCGAAAAAGACCGGACAGGACGCTTTGATGTGGAAAAAGCCAAAGCGTTGGAAATTCCTTCTGGCCGCATTTACGGTCAACTCAAACGCGGTGAAACTGTTACCCTTGACGACGGACGGGTAATTGATGGCACTCAATTATGCGGCCCTACAGAAATTGGTCGGAAAATCGCCTATTGTACAGACACTATTTATTGTGATGGTGCAGTAAAATTAGCTCAAGATGCAGATGTGTTAATTCACGAAGCAACCTTTGCCCATCAAGATGCAGACATGGCTTTTCAGCGCTTGCATTCCACAACCACAATGGCAGCGCAAACAGCTTTAGCTGCTGGGGCACATCGACTGATTATGAGCCATTTCAGTCCCCGCTATGCTCCCGGTAATACCTTAGAATTGAAGGATCTCCTTAAGGAAGCCCGTGCTATTTTTCCCCGTACTGACATGGCTTATGATTTCATGATTCATGAAGTACCCAGACGACGGGAAGTAGAGTTAACCAAGGTAGGCGTTTGAATTTTGGATTTTAGATTTTGGATTTTGGATTTCCTATTGAACTCTTCTAATCTAAAATCTAAAATTAACTACGTTCTACCTTGGAGTTTAGTAATCCAACTCATAACATCCAGCAAATAGACAGCAGTTGATTTTTGCGAGTAAGTCAACTAATTAACCAATAATTTACGGTTAGCTAAGTGTATCAAAAATATATAAATATTATGGGTTAAATGTTTTTCTAAATGTGTTTTTTATATTACAAGTTATCAAAATAACTTTAATCTATAGTAGTGGTGTATGTCAGAGAACTTTTTACTTCAATACTTAGGAAAAATAATTAATTTTCCGTCAAGATTTTTCTTTCTTAAATAAAATATTTATTGAAAATTTATTCTTCCAACACTGATTAAGAATTTATATGCATGAATTGATGAACATGAAAGCGCCAGTTGGCATAATATTGTGCCAAGTTAGCTTGTCATCCTTGGAAGAATAATTAAGTATGCTATTGCGGCTATAGGTGTAAAAAAAATTTCGCATTTCTCATAAATCTTCCAAATAAATATAGTGTTTCGATATTAGAGGAGTTTGATAGTGGCTAAGATTAGTCTGAATCAAGAGCAACAGGTTACAACTTCAGCACAAAGCGCGGTTGACATCAGACAACTATCTACTATTTTGCTTCGCCGCCGCTTTCTGATCTTCGGGGTTTCCTGCGTAGTTATGTCAGCGACTAGTCTCTTAGCTGTCATTGCCAAACCTGCTTACCAGAGCAATATGCAGATATTGGTGAATTCCAATTTATCTCAAGGGGCACAGTCAAATAATATTCCAGTCGAGGCAGATACTCAGGTTACTAATTCTAATTCTCTGGTTGTTGATTCAACTACTCAGATGAAACTCATGCTGAGTTATAAGCTTCTCCAGAAAGCTGTAGATTTACTTCATTCTGATTATCCTGATATTACCTTAGCAGATATCAATGGTCAGACAAAACAGAATAAAAAATCACCTCTAGAAGTAACTCCAGAAGAGGGAGGTATAGGAGTTAATCAAGTTTTTAGTCAAGTATTTAAAGTTTCTTTCCATGATGAAGATCCAGTCAAAGCTCAAAAAATACTTCAAGCTCTACAAAAAGTCTATCAAAGCTACAATAAAGAACAACAAAAAGAACGCCTGAATCATGGACTGGCTTTTGTAAATACTCGTCTACCTGAGATAAAAAAAGAGGTCAGTAAAGCTGATAAGAATTTAGAACAATTTCGCAAAAAACATAAATTACTCGATCCCGAAGTCCAAAGTAAAATCCTGTTAGAATCTCTAGCCGATATTCAAAACCAGCTACAAAGCACTCGTGCCAACCTTCAAGATGCAAACGCTCGCTACGACAACCTAGAACAACAAATAGCGTCTTCATCCCAACAGAATGAACTAATTTCTTCTCGTTTAAATCAGTCAAGCCGCTATCAAACATTATTGAGTGAAATTCAAAAGACAGAACTAGCATTGGCTAAAGAGCGACTGCGCTATACAGACGATTATCCATCAGTACAAAAACTAAAGCAGCAACGCCAAAGTCAATTGTCGCTATTACGACAAGAGGTGAAATCTATTACTACTAGCAGTAAGGGAGAACCCCTTTTAAAAGGGCAAATGGTAGGGGTAGATCCAACGTTAATAGACGAGTTTATTTTAGTGCAGACAACTGTTTTAGGACTAACTGCCAATGAAAAAAATCTAGCCGAGTCAGAACAGCGACTCCGTTCCGATCTAAACAAATATCCAAGCTTAATAGCAGAGTATAATCGTCTCCTCCCAAAAGTAGAAAGTAGTCATAAAACTCTTGAACAACTCCTGCAAGTGCAACAGTCTTTAGGACTGAAAATTGCTCAGGAGGGATATAATTGGCAAATTTTGACAGAACCGACTCTAGGGACTTATATGGGGAGCAACAGATTATTACTTTTGCTTGGGGGAGCGGTAATTGGGCCGATTTTAGGTATCTTAGCAGCTCTGATTTTGGAAAAATTTAATGATGCTATTTATTGTGCGGGAGATTTAAAGAAGCTGACGAATCTCCGTGTACTGGGATCGGTACCAAAACTACCGTCACATGGTGGGA
Organism: Nostoc sp. 'Peltigera membranacea cyanobiont' 213; assembly: GCF_002245975.1. Classification (NCBI taxonomy): domain Bacteria; kingdom Bacillati; phylum Cyanobacteriota; class Cyanophyceae; order Nostocales; family Nostocaceae; genus Nostoc; species Nostoc sp. 'Peltigera membranacea cyanobiont' 213. The sequence goes on from NZ_NOLI01000155.1 coordinate 5,382, forward strand.
AAAAGCGGCGGCTGGGAATGCCTTGGAATGGACAGCGCCGAGCAAATGACTCTGTAATAGAAGCCACGACTAAATTGCCCGTCCATGAGAACCTGGATATGATCTACCAAAATATTCAGATATTAAAATATCCCTTACCTTTCAAGTCGTTGATGTTTACTTCAGCACTACCAGGAGAAGGGAAGACAACCTTAGTATTAGGGCTTGTAGCTAGTGCTACTCGGATGCACCGACGGGTATTAGTTATTGATGCTAATTTGCACAACCCTAGCTTGCACAAAATCCTAGAATTATCCAACGACTGGGGACTCTCTCTGTTATTAGTTGATGAGACAACTACTCATTTTCAAGATTACATCCAGCCTATTCATCCTTCAATTGATATTTTGACTGCTGGGCCAGAACCAGAAGACACGGTAAAGTTGCTCAGTTCTCGAAGAATGAAAGAACTAATAGAGTTGTTTGAGCAAAGTTATGACTTAGTGCTGATAGATGCTCCGTCTATTTTAGGTACAGTTGATGCCAGGATTGTGGCATCTTTTTGCAATGGGATTGTGATGGTAGAGCGCATGGGTAAAGTAACCCGAAGTGAACTGACTCAAGCTACAGAAATTTTGAGTAATTTGAATTTAATTGGAATCATCGCTAATGAAGTGAGCAATTCTCAAAAGGTATTGGCATCGTAAGATTGGCGATTGGGGATTGGGAACAGGTAGAGGAGAGGAATTCTCGCCCTGGCTTCTTTAGCTGATTTATCGCTGACAGGTAAAGCAAAATGCATAATTAGTAGGAGGTGGCAACCTCCTGCGTTGGAGAGGTGTCTCATCTTAAAGTAGTAGACGCAAAAACCTAGAGCGTCAATTAGATACTAGTGTGATTAGATGACCAGCATGAAATTCCAACTTTACTTAGGCTTTTTATTTTCCCAGATTAAAGTACGTCATTGGTGGGTAAGTGTCCTTTTATGGATTGCTTTGGTTGCCCCAGCGCAAGCGTCTGTAATTCTGCGCGTGGCAATTGAGAGGGGTGTTAATCAGGTAAAAGTGGGCAGTTCCACCACTGGGATTGTCAAGGATAGTACCGGACGAACTCTCGGACAGTTACCAGCAATGAGTGCATATTATGCCCAAGCTATTCCTGGCGGAGTTGCTTTAGATAAGTGGCAGTCTGGTTTATTTTGGATTGAGCCAACAGGTAAAGGATTCGTTTATATTGGCGATCGCTGGTATCGGGGCAGAACTCTGGTTGTTCCCACAGAAAAAGGCTTAACGGCTGTTAATTGGGTTGACGATCAAGAATATCTTTATAGCGTTCTTGGTGGGGAAATGGATGCTAGCTGGCCCCAAGAGGCTCTAAAAGCCCAAGCGATCGCAGCCCGCACTTATGCTCTTTACGAACGAGAAAAACAACGGAATAATCCCGTTTTCGATTTAGGTAATACCCCCGATCGTTGGCAAATTTACAAAGGTGTCATCAGTGAAGCTCCTGCTACTTACGCCGCAGTGGATTCCACACTAGGGCAGGTACTAACTTACAAAAACCAGATTATTCTCTCAGTTTTCCACGCTTGTTCTGGGGGACACACTGAAAATGTAGAAGATGTTTGGGGAAGCCGCGAGCCTTACCTACGCGCTGTTCAAGACTACGATCAAAATATCAGCGAGTGTAATTGGGTGAAAACCTTCTCGCCCACTGAAATTAGCGCTAAATTTCCGGGAGTTGGCAGTGTGACGGCGATGACTCCAGAGACATACTCGCCTTTCCGCAGTGTCAAAGTCTTGAGAATTGTCGGCAATAAGGGTACGAAGGTGCTACAGGGTGAGGAAGTGCGAACAGCCCTGAAGCTAAAAAGTACTCGCTTTACTGTTACCAAGGGAGCCGATGGAAGTTTTGTACTGCAAGGGCTTGGCTACGGTCATGCTTTGGGTATGAGTCAGTGGGGGGCGTACAATCTGGCTCGGCAAGGAGTTAACCACCTGCAAATTTTGGGACATTATTATCAAGGTGTAGCCCTAACACCAATTCAGGCGAAGTAGCGAACTTCTGTACTTATAGCAACCGTCAAGGCGGTTTGAGCATAAATTGAAAGTAGTCTCTTTTCTTGTAGAGCGATCGCTGTATATATGTCCTAACCACCAAGGCGGTTGCTATATGTTACAAAAGGCAAACAGGCTTAAAACCCTTACTAATAAGCAATGACAAAGGACAAATGATAGCCTTTGCCATTTAGCTTTAATTGCACCAACCTACTTAAACTTTTGCTTCCAAAGACTTGAGTAACTCGGTATTCACACCCGATTCACGAGTCAGAGCAATTTTCCCAGTGCGGGCGATTTCTTTCAAACCAAATTTTTGCAACACCTGCACGATCGCTACCATCTTACCCGGATCTCCCACAACTTCTAAGGTGAGAAAATCTTCAGCTACATCCACGACTCGCGCCCGGAAAATCTGAGACAATTCGATCACTTCTGAGCGATTGCTGGTGCTAGCATTCACCTTCAAAAGCATCAGTTCCCTCTCTACGCAAGGGTTTTCGGTAATATCCTGTACCTTAAGAACATTGACTAACTTATATAGTTGCTTGGTGAGTTGCTCGATCACGCGATCGTCACCAGGTACAACCATCGTAATGCGGGAGACTCCTCCTTGTTCAGCAGGGCCAACAGCAAGGCTTTCAATATTAAAACCGCGACGGGCGAATAAACCAGAAATGCGGGAAAGAACACCCGCCTCATCTTCTACCAGAACTGAAAGGGTATGTTTCATCTTCGCCAATAGAGGCTAGAGCAGGAATTGAGTAACGCAGACACTAGTACCACTTTGCAGAATTCACTCATTCAAAATTCAAAATTCCTTGAGTTTTAAACTCTTGACATTTTGTAAAATGTATGTTTTTTCTACTGTGATGTACTACTGCACTAATTGTCAGTGCGACCTTTTATTGTAAACTCAATAGTTGCACTCATTGCACTCTCTAAGGATAAATTGGGTAAAAATCATTCTGCAAGGAAGAGTTTCATTCAATGAATCTCTTTTCATAGGTAGATGCGGAATTTTGGTAAACCTTTTATACTCAGCTTTAATTAAGCCTCTAATAGGAGAAAAATTTTTATGGGTTGGTTGCAAAGATTATTTGGAATGGAAAAACCCGAAAATGCAGAAGTAAATCCTACTCCACAGTCAATAGCGCCAGATACGAGTAGTAACGTTGCTACGGAATCAATACCCCCAGAACGTTTGGGATTAAGCGGCGAATACGACCAAAGTGGCTTGGCAAAGCGGGTAGCGTTGGCATTCGATCAAGATCCCCAACTTGATGATGTTAATACCCTTTGGGTTGCTCAGACGGGTAGCACAGTGGTGTTGAAAGGGACAGTTCCCAGCCAAGAAATTCTCAATAAGATGGTTTCTGTAGCTAATTCTGTGAATGGGGCTACAGATGTTGATACTAACCAGGCCACGATTGGCTAGGCGTTAAGCAATTTAAAATTCAATAGTGGGATTGGCTAGTGCGATCGCTGCCATTGCATCATATTTAGGAACTAAGTGATGCCTGGCGATGCCCGCCGCGGGCATCGCCTACGCTAACCCATCTCTCAATCCAATCTAAAATAGCTTGGTTAACTAGTTCAGGACATTCATCATGGGGACAATGCCCTACGTTTTCCAAATTCAGCACTTCCAACTTCTCGTTGTACTGGGCGAATTGGCTAGCCAGGGCTGGGGGAACAAACCGATCCTTTTGTCCCCAAATTAACAGCATCGGGATTGTTAAGGTTGGTAACACTATCTTGACACTGGGACTAAAGTTAATTCCGATCGCAGCTTTGAACAAAGCACTAAAAGCCCTCGCCGAACCTCTATCTTGGGGAGGGCCAGCTAAAATTTCTATGAGTTCATCGGTAATCGCCTCTGGGTTGGCGTAGGCGATACTAGCCCAACGACGCAGCACCCCAGGACGGCGCACGAAGTTAAACACGGGTTTTAGAATCAACGGCGAAGCGACAATATTTTTAATTGCTCTGACAACTGGTTGCAACACAGGCGGAATTGCTTCTTGCTCTAGTGAAGGGTCTGGTAAACTCATCATCACCATACCCAGCACCATATCGGGGTGGGTAGCTGCGGCGGCCATCGAAATCAGCGAACCGTTGGAATTGCCCACCAAAATCGCTGGTTCACGGATAAATGTTTTCCAAAAATCGTAAACCTGCTCAACCCAGAGTTCGATGCTGTAATTAGCTGCGGCTTTTTCCGAAGCACCAAAACCCAGCATATCGATGGCGTAAACAGTGTGATGTTCAGCCAACACTTCTAAATTATGTCGCCAATGACCAATGGAAGCGCCAAAGCCATGTAGCAATATCAGGGGCGTTGTCTTCTGATGATTTTGGGTAGGGCGAATGTAAGTATAGCGAGTTTGCCAGCCGCGCCAAACCCAATCCCTTTGATTACCAACCCGCTCTTGCCAGTGTAGTGTAGTAGTCACAGTCTCCTTTAATTCATCAGCTTTAAATACTATTATAAAAAATGTCTGAAAACCTCGTTACTTCAGCACGGAACCACCCGTACATCTAATTCCACTGTCTCTGTCAAGCATAGCGACAATCTTGCAAAGCTTAGAGATTTTCTTAATGCCATTCGGTTATCAGTGGGGTACTTGACGGTAAAATAAACCGTTACCCCATTTGGGAGAAGGCAATACAAGGGCATAGTAAGATATGCTCTCAAGTTTTTGCCCTGACTCCCTGCTCCCCAATTGTCTAGAGTGATACAGATGCACAAATTCAGAGCGCACTAACCTATCTCCACGAATTGGAGTTAGAAGTCTGGGATGATCCTATAGCAACCGATTGGTAAAGTAGTTTGATTGCTATTCCCTAATTTTTCAACTTAGAACCTAGAGTTGACAACATCTCTAGGCGATCGCTCTAAAAAATCACCTCTGAAAAAGTGCGATCGCACTTTAATTACTAGGTTCTGGGGCAGTCACATTCAAAATATTAACTAGCAGGTCAAAAATAGTTTTCTTGATAGTTAATAATAGAGCCGAACAACTTGCAGTAGACTATCTAATTTTTTAGCCATTGCTAGGGGCATTACACCGAAAAAATTTGGGCTTTATAGCGGTTCCCATTCAGATGCGGTACAACATTATATCGCTAGGTGTAGGGGCACGGCAGTGCCGTGCCCTTACGGGTGTACTTAAGTTGACACCAATGAACAGATGGAAACCCCCTATATTTGAATTTACCTACCAACCAAAGAAGGATTTAACTCCATTAAAACCATTAGAGATAGTGTTTGTAACGGTATTGACTGATTCAGCAACCTTATTACAGCAGATTTGAGGTAAATGAGGCACACTAAATATTAGTGCATGAAGAATTACAATGAAACCGTACTCAGTCGATCTGCGAGAAAAAATAGTAAATGCATACGAAAGAGGTGGCACGTCAGTCAGAAAAGTTGCTGTTCAATTTGGTGTAGCGAAAAGCTATGTACAAAAGCTCCTCCAGCTACAGAAAATCCAAGGTCATCTAGAACCCAAAAAGCAGGGTGGGACAATCAAGGGTAAATTGGATGAGTACGGTAGCGAATTAGCCGAAATGGTTAAAAGCCACCCAGATGCAACTTTATTAGAATACTGCGAGTATTTTGGAGAAAAATATAACGTTTGGGTATGTGCAAGTGTAATGTGTTGTGCATTACAAAAACAAAAACTAACACGAAAAAAAAGACTTTACGCAGTAGCCAAGCGAAAACAGAAAGAGTCCAAAAGCTGAGAATAGAGTATTGGGAGAAAGTAAAACACATAGATCCAGAAGACCTTGTTTTTATTGATGAAATGGGTGTTTTACTTGGTTTAACTCGGACTCATGCCAGAAGCGATCGCGGCAGTAGGGTGTATGATTTTAAACCATATTACCGAGGTGCGAAAGTAAGTGTAATTGGGGGAATCAGCCTCAAGAAAGTTTTGGCTGTCATGACTTTAAATGGCTCAATGGATGGAAATGCATATAAAGTCTTTACCCTTACATTTTTTGCTTCCACAATTATGGGTTGGTGCAGTAGTTGTGATGGATAATCTTCCTGCACATCAAGTCGCAGAAATTAAACCCTTAATTGAATCTGTTGGTGCAAGTGCTTTGTACCTGTCTCCTTATTCCCCTGAATTTAACCCCATTGAATATTGGTGGTCACAGTTAAAAGCGTTCCTGAAACAATTTTCTCCCATGACTGTATCTGGAGTCGATGGTTTAATTAAAATAGCACTTGAATTAATTAATCCTGAACATCTTAAAAATTGGTTTACAAATTGCTGCTACTGTACCTCATAAACTCCGAATCTGCTGTAAATCTAGAGGTATGGAAAAATCAGCATTAGTCTCATTAGTTTTAGCTGCCGTGTCTGTGCTAATACCAGCATCGTCTAAAATTTCTTGCGCTTTGAGCATTGTATTGCCCAAATCACCATCAAAGGCATTAACAAATTTGTCAAGAGCATCAACACTGGCCAGATAATAACCATCAACATACTCTAAAGCTATTTTTTGGCTGGCTGCACCTAAATAATCTTGTAGAAGTTGGTCAATATCTTTGGTAGCTTGCTCATAAACTTGACGCTCTTCGGGTGTGAGATTTGCTAATTCTTGTTCATCGATTTCTAAATCGTTTAAACTAGTATCGCTAAAAGATCCAAATACTTCATCAAAAGCATTTTTGGCATTGGCAGACATTTCATCTTCTGGTGCTTCTTCTTCATCAATGTCAACACCATCACCCATAGTAGAAATGATTGGTTGCTCTGGTGTGCCGCCATAAGCCATTAAGTCCAGACCATAGCCATAATTAGAATATTCAGTTTTTTGCTTGTTAAAGTCTACTGAACCAACGGTGATAATATTGTCAAACTCCTGAGAAGCTTGACCGAGGGCAGACATAGTTCCCCCATCGTTTCCGGCTGCGACTACAACGATTACCCCATTTTGCCGCGCATATTCCAACACCGCTCGTTCTTGTGGAGTTAATTCATAGCGTGTTGTTACGCTACCATCGGGGTTAGTTTGAGTCAGGTCAAAGCTTAGATTAACTACACCATTTGGTTGCCCAGATGTCTTAAATTCATCAACAAATTCTTTCAATGATTCAGCCCATTTACCCGAACCAATGGCACGACCTACCCAAATTGGTGCTTGGTCATTAATACCATCTATGCCAATACCGTTATCTTGAGTTGCGCCAATAATACCTAGTACATGAGTGCCGTGTTCGTTACCTTCACCATTGGAAAGTAAGGGATTATTGTCATTATCAACTAAATCCCTTCCCAACTTCACCCGACTATAATCAATATCTGGATTCTTGGCATTAAATCCTGTATCAATCACTCCAATTAAAGCCTGATCTGATTTTTTAAAATTATATTTAGGAGGTTTATCTGTCCCCAACGGGTCAAAAGGCAATATAGGGACAGTAGAATTTACATCTGGAAGCTCAAAATTAGGCCAACCAGATGTACCAGCAGTAACACCAGGATGAGTACCAGACCCTGGTGGTGGAGAATCTACCGGGCAAGCATCTGGACTGTGCAGTATTGATACATTTTCAGTAAGTGAATTTGTAGATACTCCGGGATTATCAAAGAATGGCAAAGGCTGATAACTAGGGTCAACCAGCCAATCACTCATTGTTTGACGATCTAATAAGGAAAGATGTGGTTGATTTAGTAACTCTAGGCTATTTGGATCTAGTGCCTGTAATAAGTCACTTTGACTCAAATCTATTTCCGAACCTGGAACAGTATGTAAATCAATTAAAAATGGGTCAGGCGAATTTTCGCCACCACCGACAAAAACACTAGGAGTAATAATATCATCTAAAGCAAAACTTTTACCTTGCCATACTTCTCTCGGTTTTGATTTCTTAGATTTTTTAGCATTCTGACCTTTCTTTCCACCAAATCCAAATAGACTCATAAATGCACCCTTAAAAATAGCAAAAAATTAATTGAGGTAGATATATCAGCCCTAGCTACTCGCCATAAGCATGGCTGTTTTCCCAGTATTAGCCAGTTCAATTTCCTAGTAATTTTTTTTAGATTATTTCCGTAGGATCAATTAGTTGCAATTCTAAGGATGAAGAAAGAGGTTGATAATTTCCTTCACTCTGTTCATCTGAGAGTAACAATGGTATTTGTCGAGGTTGTTGATTATTTGATGTATAGAAAGCATTCATTGATGAGCAAGTGTTATTATTTAAGTCATCAACTTTTTTCCTCAGTCGCTGCTTGAGTAGACACCCTCCACCTAAAATCCCAAAAACTAATACACCGATAAAAGGAGAAGGCTCAGGAACAGATGTTTTGCAGGGACTAGAAGGGTTATAATAATTAGCTGCACTTGAAGGTTCTACATTTATTAGGCAAAGAAGAGACGTTACTCCCAATACACCTGCAATTAAAACAGCTTTAGTAATTTTTAGTTGAGAAAATTTCATGATTTTACTTTCCTATCGATAATAGTGTTTAGAATTAAATTCAACTAATTTACTGGAAAATATGGCGTATATAAATGCCAAATCCAGAAAAATAAGTTAACCAAAAGCCAGGTGATATACAGTAAACAAGCAGGAGCATAAACCGCTAGAATTCCTATATCCTCAGTACGTTCAGGACTAGGTTCTCTTCGCCATAGTTGAGCATAATATGCAAATGACCTTTTACGTAAATGGTTAATTCCCGTTATTGCTTCCACCAAATAATAGCCATCAAATTTATTAAGTGGGTTGAGATTAAGAGCTAAGGTAAATTGGGCTGCTAGCATTAATAAATAGGTAGCTCTATAAAACCAATTTCCTGGCGTTGATATACTCCATAAACACAATGCAATTCCCCAAATAACTACTTGACAAATTACCCCTGCTGCCATCACTAAAGTGCGTTGTCTGCGTTTAACTAAGCCATAAGCATCAGTCGTATTGGTATATGCTCCTGGGAATAGGCAGATAAACATTAGTCCTATGTCTAAAACAACACCTTTGTAATGTTTCAATGTGAAAGCATGACCTAGTTCATGAATAGATACCACTAACATCATCAGCAGAACAAAAGGAATTATTAAACTAGAACCTTGACTACTCCATAACTCCTGCCCCAGGTTATAAATTCTCTCTTGTTTTGAAAAAGCAAGGACGGTAGTAAAGCCTAAAAACATGCAGAGTAAGAAACAAAACTCTGTTGTGAAAATAAACCTAAAATTCTTAATATTACGGTTGAGCCAATTATCGGGATTAAATAGGCGAAACTTAAAAAACAGTATTTTAAATATACTGAACTTTTTCGGGACTTTTGGTGGTTCAATTCCCTCTAGCATTCCTTTTACTGCTAAATTTTGTAATAGTTCTTGCAGATACTGAGCATTAATTTTATATTTATCTACAATGTTTTCTACTGGCAATTTACCTAATTGCAAAATCAGGTTTTTATCATAATTACTGACTTGTACATAAGCAATATTGTCTGTATTTTGCAGCCGTAATAACCAATATTCATCTGTGTGCCATATCCACTGCACAGTAGATTTTAGTCGATACAATTTTATATTTTTAGTGGTTTGTTCAGCACTTAGTTTTTGTATTTCATTCTTTTTGGGGATAGATAATACTCTCAACTCAGACAATTTTTCTATGAAAGTAGGTTCAATTTCCTCCCCAAACTCCTGTTGACACTTTTCCTGAACCTGTTTGACTGTAAAGGTTCCATCGAAATGTTTTAGGGCGTAGCCTTCAGTTGTTGAAAATATAAAATTTTGCTCTTTTTTAATTGCTTGTAAAAGCACTTGTTCGGAGTCAGATACAGAAAGTATTTGCCAGTGAATTTTAAGATTTGGGCAAAGCCAAGCTTGACAGGTGGCTATATCTAAATTTGAATTTTCTGGTAGATGCATATTCTAGCTACGGTAGGTTATGAAAGTTTTTCTGTCTTATGGACAAATAGATTTAACAGAAACGTAGGCAGAATAATGTTCCAACACTTCTCTTCTACTTGACACGACAATCCTTATAAATTTAAGAAGAATCTGTTTAGAAAATCTATGTTTAAGCGCGTATCTAATACATCAGAATTCTGCATCCTTCAGTGATAACCGCTTTCCCTTACTAAATAGATGTTGCTAATATGAAGCTTGAGCAAAAGTAAATAAAATTTTACTAAAAATAATATGAAGAGGAAGAGGATGTTTGCAAAGTTAAGAGGTATAAATTTTAGAACAAATCAAACAACTCACAGCAGAATTGCATCTTGCAATTCTGCTACAACGTGCCTTGACGTAAGTGGTAAGAAATATTCGCTCTTCTGTGAACACTGAAATTATTCTCGATACTGCCTATCAAGAACTTTGCAAACTCCTGAAGCTAGAGAAGGCAGAGGTTTATCACTTTAAACAACATTGGAGTGGCGAATTTGTCAAGCAATTCGGTACAGTAGAGACGCAGTGGGATAGAATCCACCCATTTGGCAAAAATCTAGTTTGGGAAGATACCCACCTGCAACCAAAGGCGGGCGCTAACGTAATAATAAAAGTTTGACTGTCAACGACATTTATCAAGTCGGTCACTATCGCTGTCACATCGACATTTTAGATCAATTCAAGATTTGGGCGTATGCGATCGCCAGACAACGCATATAACATAAATTAAGCATTTTTTGCGTAAATTTACTTATTGCTTTTTTGTAGTCTTTGTGAGACTCTCCTTTACATAACAATAGATTCATTAAATCGATAGAGTTACCGTATTTTAACAATATCTAAAAAGATGAAAATCTCTATAAGGCTGACATGCAAGCACAATTGAATTGTAAGGGTATGGCATCAACAAGATTTTCTGCCAAACCCAAAAATTGCGTAGGCGCAGCATACCGCAGGCATCGCTATGGGGAATTAATCTGATGTCTCAGAGTAAATCTGTAGAACCCGCTTCAGTCCACAGTCGGATTCTCGTGCCTCAGAAATATCACAGGCAACCTGTAATTTCCAGACTGGTGTCTCGTTATGGTTTAACTGTCAATATCAAAGCAGCATCCCTGACATCCGATAGTGACAGCGATGGCTGGTTTGATTTGGAACTTTCAGGAAATCCCCAAAAACTGACAAATAGCCTATCTTACTTGCAGGGATTGGGAGTGAATTTACTGGAATTAGCGATCGCTAACCACATTCAACCAAACCAGCACCCTTTACCTTTCCCAAATCCAGCTAGCAAACTGAGTCCTAAAGACTCTGCATGGCTGACAAATCAATGGCAAGAACAATTCCAGCAATGGATTTCTCTGGGTCAAACCAATCGATTACGCTTGCAACTGTGCGTCTTAAAATCTTATTACAAAGAGCCGGTGATTTCTGAGTTAGTTTCTCATTATGGACTCACAGTAAATATTACCAGTGCTACACTTCAACCTGATACGGAAGATGACGGCTGGTTTGACTTAGATTTGTGGGGGAGAACCAAGCAACTTTACTCTAGCCTAAGTTATTTAGAAAAACTGGGGCTACCGATTTGGCTGGATTTGTCTAGCGTTTATAGCGATGTCTACGACGGGCTACGCCTACGCTAATTGATAAAATTATCACTATCCAATGGCAGCACTAAATAACCGTCAAACCAGATTATCACTGGTTTCTTCAGTCTATAAAAAAAGCCAAGTCACTCAGATTCGTCTGCGGATATATATTCCTAAATGCTATCTGCAAGCGCCTGTGATTTCACAGTTAATTTCTGCTTACGGTTTGGTAGTTAATATTACCAAGGCAATGATACAACCAAATACAGATGGAGAAGGATGCTTTGACATTGAATCACGGGGAACAGTATCACAAATCTCTAGCGGTTTGGCTTACCTAGAATCATTGAATCTGAGAATCGTGGGCAAGCCGAATGCAGACGACGATAGCTGGTTTTATTGAAATAATCTAAATTTCGTAGTACCAAATTTCTTCTTCTCGCAGCACAATTCGATGTAGGGAAAGACGATTAATCAAACCCTCTTGCTCAAACTGACCAAGAACACGAGTTATGGTAACACGAGTTGAACCGAGCATTTCCGCTAAGTCTTCGTGAGTCAGACGCATATCTATTAAACGTCCCTTCTCAACTTCCGAACCAAACTTTTTGGATAACCATGCCAACAGCTTGATTAGCATGGTATCAACTTTTTTATGGCTACGAATAACCATCAATTCTTGAGCCTGTTGGATATGAGCAAGTAGAGTTTCTGTTAGTTGAGTCCACTGCTCTAAAGGTAAGACTGTTGCCTCCACTTTAGTTAGGCATTCCATCTGATAAGGTTCTAATTTTGACAAAGACTTACCAACGATATCTCCAGGGCCCCATAATCCCAAAGCAACGGTTGTGCCATCTTCCAAATAGGTAAAAGTCCTGACAAAACCCGTTTCAATTTTCCAAAGTCCATTTTGATGCTCTGGCAAAAACGATCTTCGGGCAAAAATTTCCCTAGTATTATTACTGTTTAAACTAGTTAAATTTGCATATAAAGATACCATGACCAAATTACTATTCTCCGATAAATTAACCGTAGTATTATATTTATATCAGGTTCTAAGAGTATCTGGACATTTGAAAGAGGGGAGCAGGGAGCAGGGAGCAGGGGAAGCAAGGGAAGCAGGGGGAGAAAGAACTAATAC
>NZ_NOLI01000156.1:0-17888 GCF_002245975.1 Nostoc sp. 'Peltigera membranacea cyanobiont' 213
GTATTTTCAACCTCGGATGACGACACAGAATTTGCATGAACTTTTGTGGACAATTTTCCCACAAAGTCAACACCCTAGTACAGAACCCCAAACAGTCGCGGTTTATGACTTGGGTGGTGGTACATTTGATATTTCAATTCTGAGAATTGAACATGGTTTGTTTCGGGTAAAGGCTACTAGCGGCGATACCCATTTAGGTGGGGATGATTTAGATTTAGCAATTATGAGTTGGATGAAGAAAGCGTTCAAGCAGCAGCATGATGTAGATTTACCTATTGCAGAAGATAATAGCTTGCGTTCCCAATTCAGAAAAACAGCAGAAATTGCCAAAATTGCACTGACTCAAGCCACAGAGTATCAAATTAGTATTCCAAATCTTTTTGCTGTCAAAAATCAATGTTTGGGGCTAGAAGCAACATTAACTCGTATTGAGTTAGAAAAACTTGTGCAACCTTTTATCAACCGCACTTTAGATATCTGCGATGCAACTTTGAAAGAAGCAAAGTTACAAGCCAAAGATATTGACCAAGTGTTATTAGTTGGTGGACAAACCAGATTACCCGCTATCAAGCAAGCATTGCGCGATCGCTACGGTTGGACAATCAACGACTCTGTAAATCCAGATGAAGCTGTAGCCAGAGGTGCGGCGGTTCAGGGGGCAAGATTATGTGGTTATCTTCGGGAGGAGGTGAAACTCTGGGATATAACACCCCTGTCCTTGGGAATTGAGTTAGCTAACAGCAAGATGGATGCGATTATTTGTGCCAATGAACCGATACCAGTTACCAAGTGGCGCAAGGGTTCCCAAGCTTTTACTACTCAGCGCGACGGACAAGAAAGTATCCGCTTCCGCATTTATCAAGGTGAACGACCAGTTGCAGGGGACAATGAATTTATTGGTGAAGTGGTTCTTAACCTAGCAACTACTCGTCCGGCTGGGGAAGTTCGGGTTAATTGTATGTTCAAAGTTGACCATGATGGCATTCTCCATGTTTTGGCGGAAGATATCACCACCGATGGACAACCTGTAGAGAAGACATTTGACCGCTTTTATCGCTTGACTCAACAAGAGGTAGACCAGAAACTTGAAGAAGCGAAAGTGCATGAAAATGAAGACGCTGTTACCAATCGGATTTTTCAGTTAGAAGAAGAAATAATCCGACTGCAACGTGTGATTAATCAAGATAAAACATCTGACAATCCACTGTTAGAAACTTTAGACAACTTGAAAGCCGCTATTAATAGCCGCAACGTTAACCAAGCAGAGGAACTACTTACCGAACTCAAAAGCAAAATAATTAACTAACAGTTTGTATAATTTTCGGTAATCGCAGCGATAGATTTGTATAAAAAGAAGAAACTCTAAATGCAGAATGTTGAAACATGACTCAAAAGAATCGTCGCTGGACTATGATGGTCTACATGGCCGGGGATAACGGCAAAGTTTTCGAGCAACTTCAAGGTAAAAGGCTGATGGCTCCGATGGAGGCGCAAGGCTATCAAGATATTGCAGAGATGGAAGCTGTGGGGTCTACTCCAGATGTGGCTGTTTTGGTGCAGTTTGATACTTTATCTGACCGCGAACACACATACCGCATATATATCCGCCCTTCAGAAGAACCCAGGCAAATTGAGAATATCCCAGAGCAGAATACGGGCGATCCTCGTGCATTACGGGATTTTATTGTTTGGGGAATTGAAAATTATCCCGCAGAAAACTACGCGGTGATTTTGTGGAATCACGGTACTGGCTGGAAAGAAGATGATATTTATGCTTTTGCGCGATCGCGTGGTGTAGAAATTCAGGCGAGTCAGGATGAAGTGCGTTCCCTTACCCGAAATCATCGGCGGTTGTCCCGTGCTTTTTTCCTTTCGTCAATTACGGAAGTGCTGCAACTGGAGAATGAAGATTCACGAGCGATCGCTTTTGATGATTCGTCTTTAGACTTCCTGGATAATGCCAAACTTCAGCAGGCTTTTCAGGAAGCAGAAGCCATTACGGGTAAAAAAGTTAGCTTAATTGGCATGGATGCCTGTTTAATGGGCATGGTGGAAGTGGCGTACCAACTGCGAACAAATGCTAATTATATGGTTGCATCCCAAGAGGTAGAACCCCTAACAGGTTATCCCTATACAGCAATTTTGCAGAATTTAACTGCCAATCCAGAAATGACATCGGAAGTATTGGCGAAGTTAATTGTACAGGAGTACGGGCGCTATTACGAAGGAGAATCACGGGGCAGTGTCGCTCAAATTACTCAATCAGCGACTAATTTGAGAGGAGTTGAGAAACTGGCGGAGGCGTTGGGAAGATTAGCGGCTATTTTGCGTCAATTGGTGAAAGAAGAAGATATTTATACTGAAAGTGCGCTGTCTCTTGCTCAACGTAAAGCAGTGCGTTTTAAAGATAGTGATTTTGTAGATTTATATGACTTTTTGAAAGTTTTCCGGGATAAATATGCTGGTGATAGTGATGAATTGACCAAAGTGATTGATGAAGCAATGGATTTGATGATTATTGAAGTGGAACCGCAGTTAATTTTAGCAAATGTTACTTCAGGAGTAAGATTTGAGCGTGTGAAGGGGTTGTCGATTTATTCTCCAGTGAGGGGTTATTCTCAATTTTACGAGAGGTCAGATTTTGCTAGTTGTGGGTGGGGAGAGTTTTTGCAGTTGCTGAACAAATAGTCAAAATTGTTATCAATTATTAACATGGAGGATGTTCCCCCATTGCGTATAATACTCGGCGCAAATTCACAACTCCTTCTCGATTCAACTGTAGGGTTTCTACCGTAGCTCTCCCTATTGGAGTCAAACCAATAACTAATGTAAAATCATTATCCCATGCAAAATTATCATTCCATAATTGTTGACGTGGGTGATACAAAGGTACAGTTTCACCAGTTACTGGGTCACCACCTTGGATTTTATTATATTTGTGATTGTTGCAACCCTGACAAGAAAGAGCTAAATTATCTAGATTTGTTTCTCCACCTTGACTCTTGGAAATAATATGCTCGGCAGAAAAAGCTTGAATAGCAAAGCGTTCTTGGCTTCTACAATATTCGCAACATCCATTAGCTCGCTTAACCACAGACTTTTTTTGCTGCGCTGTCACTCTATTTTCAGACATGATTTGTTGCGTGAATACCTAAGTTTTCCATTAAAGCAGTTAGTGAAATCCCACGCAAATGTGCTAATTCTGCTAAATTTTCTAGACGCTGTGCTTGGATTTTTTCTATTTCCTTAGTTAATTGCAATAACTGTTGATGCTCATCCTCTGTGAGAATTTCATCATCTCGTTTAGCAATCAATTCTTTGTAATCTGTCTGAATATTTGAAGGAATGCCTTGATTGATTTTGAGTAATAATTCCGCTTCTGCTTGCGGCAGTCTAGTAGCTTTACGTTGCGCTTGTAAAACAATAACTTGCGATACAAATTGTTCTAATTCAGACAAGTTTAATTGCTCAACTGCTTTGAGCAACTCTTCTGAAGATAATTGTACTTCAACTTTGACGATTGACATTATCTGCCTCTTGCCTGCTAATTTATTAGTAATTTTATCCGAAAACGAAAACAGAATCTACCTCAGAAGAAACCGAACACCAAGGGGAACATTACTTTGAAAACAGCAAAAACGAAGACACGAACATTATTTCTAGCTTGGCAAGACCCTATTAGTCGCTTTTGGTTCCCCATTGGTCGGTTAACATTTGACCAAGGTATCTATCAATTTGTCTATACCCAAGGTGTAAAAGAAGCTGAAGAGAAATCTGCTTTTAAAGCCTTGTCTTCCTTTCCACGCTTAGATGAAATCTATACATCAACTCAATTATTTCCAGTGTTTGCTAATCGGTTAATGTCGCGATCGCGTCCCGATTACTCAAGTTTTATTGAATGGCTCAATATTCCGAATGATGAAAATGACCCAATTACAATTTTAGCCCGCAGTGGTGGCGAACGAGAAACAGATACACTCGCCGTTTTTCCTTGTCCAGAAGTTGATGAACAAGGACAATACCATCTTTACTTTTTCTCGCATGGGCTGCGACATCTGCCAAGCAGTGCCATTGAGCGGATTAATCAGCTTGAATTTGGGGAAAAGTTATGGCTAGCTCACGAATTTCAAAATCCCTACGATTCTCAGGCTTTAATTTTAAATACCGAAGACCATTATATTGTGGGTTATTGTCCGCGATATTTGCTTGCAGAAATTTTTGAGTTGCTTCGACAAAATTCTAACTTAGAGGTGCGGGTAGAGCGTGTCAATAAACCTCCAACACCTCTCCAATTTCGCCTGTTATGTAAAATGAGTGTCAATGCTCTAGATGGTTTTCGCCCCTTTTCAAGTCGCGAGTATCAACCAATTATTGCAGAAATTGCGCCTGCTATGTCTTCGTAAATTTTAATTTAAATCTAAACATTTGTTCAATAATCTTGAATTTTTTGGTAAATTTATAGATAATAATAGTCTATATGGATTCGAGAATTTACGGTTATGTAATTTCTAATTCTATTTTTTTGCTAGCAGGGTTAATAAACTATCATAAATTTTCAAAAAAAGTCTACAGTTTAATATTGAGTCAAATGAATTAACACTTCAGCTAGCGCTTTTACTATTGGGCGGGTTGATACATTTTCTCCTCGTTGTAATTTATGAACCGTGCCCGTTAGTAAGGGTGCTTTATCTAAAAGTTCATTGGTTTTATCCTTCCAGTTATCAACGAGAAAAACTTCGTCTTGCTCTACGTTGAGTTGACTGTTAATTTTTGCAATAACTTTCAATCCAATTGACTCACAAAATTCTTCCCACTCAGCAAACTTATTTGAATCTCCTGACAAAATAATCGCATGAGTAGCTGACTGCATAATTATTTTGTTTTCCTCAGAGATTTTACCCCCAACATCAATAATGTTAATTAACTGATTCGCACTACGAACCCACTGGGCTGCTTCTTTCGCAAATTCTGGGGTTAAATCTGCTTTAGAGAAGGTTTTGATGGAATTGGCTAATTCTTCATTCATTTCATAGGCTTCTTGAAAATGTGACCACCCCCCATCAGAATCAGCACTGATCACATAGGGATAAGGAGCATTCAAATTGCTTAAAATCGCTCTTTTTAAGCCATCTCGCAACACAGATTTCCCCGAATTCGGTGATCCGCATAATACCACTTTAATAACTGAACTCTTTGATTGTTGCGGCTCTTTTGTTTCAATCAAATCTCCCACTCGATATTTTCGAGAGTTAGTAATTGTGACGATATATGTTTTATATCTATGTTTACCTCTACCAATGCTGGGGTCGAAAACCGCAATAACTTCATACAATTTAGCCAGCTTATGCGCGATAACATAAGCCACAGGAACAGATTGGGGCCCGTCAATTAGGATGCGACTTCCGCCAGAAATTTGCCCAGAGTCAATCATCTGCTCTAATTGTTCCAAAGCATCTCGTACAATTTGATCGCCCTGAGCAGGTAGGACTCTATTGAATCCAACTCGTAACACTTCTCCTTCTAGTTTTATCTGATAACTAAACATAACTACTCTATTTAATATTTGTTTGGGAATTGATATGGTTACTCCAGTAATTTCTAATTTATTTCCATGTTTAAGCACTTGACTTAGTGTATCTATAGCTGTCTCTAAATCACCTTTAGCAAAGCTACAAATACCATCTGAATAAAGTAATAAAAGCTCAAACCCTGCTTCCACCAAAGGTTCAGCAAATGTCTCCATGAAAGAAGCAAGACGCAACACCTCCCCCATCTCCTCCTGCTGTACCCTCTTGCTCAACGCCTGTGCCAACTCCCGCGCCGCCTCACCAGGCTTAGTATACGCCAACGCTGTCCACTCCTGAGCTTGTGCTAAATCCTGCATATCTGGATCATCCCCAACCAACGCTTGCGCCACATAATCCAGCAAAAACTCTCCCAGTTCATCAAACTGTTCCTGTCCAAACTCCTCCTTCAGTTCTCGCAACAACAAATTTCGATCACTAATATCCATCTCATACATCTCATAACCCACCTGGCGACACAACCGCGACAGCAACACATGAGCTACCGCCGTCCAAGGGGCTTCAGGGACAAAGTTTGCCCAAATTTGGTAGAGTAAGTCAGGCGTAAGCACCAAAGGAAACGCCGCGTGACGAGCCAAGTTGCGGTGTGCTTCCCCAAACTGCTGGGCAAACCCTTCAACCCTTCTTTGGGCGATTCGTATTTCCCGCTCCTTGTTTGTGGTAGGCATCAAATCACCTCAACTGACTGCCATTGCAAATAACTTATTCCAAATAAAAGGCACAATTAAATATTATCCCGCAGCCAATTTCTAAAAGCTTGAATTGCTTGGCTACTACCAACAACTTGACTTTGCTGGACATATTGATTTACTAGCTCAATTATCGGAATATCTGGAAAAGTAGGACTAAAATTTGACTCTACATATTTTCCACCTTGCAAGACGTTAATTTGTAAGCCTTGTTTTCCATATCGCCAAAGTTCTGGTACTCCCAAAAGTTGGTAATTATCCAATTGTGTGCGAGAAGTTAAATCAATTTCTATGGCTAAGTCTGGGGGTGGGTCTACACTTAAATTTATGCGATTTTTACCAATAACTGCCGCTTGATTTTGAATGTAAAAACAAGTATCCGGTTCTACTCCCTGACTCATTTTTTCGTTTTTTAGGGTGGTTGAACCTAAAGCATCATAATTGATACTTAGTTCATTCAGTAAAATTTTCACCATATCGCCAATAATTTCTTTGGCTTTTTCATGTTCGGGTAAGGGAACCATAATTTCTAAAAAACCGTGACTATAGGAAATTCTGGCAGCGCGATGTTCTCCTAATTCCGCCAAAATATTTTCAAATTGCTGCCAGCTAACGTCCTCAATTAACAGTTGCTGTCCCGGTTGAATCATCAATTGTCTTAACTCTAAAAGCATAAAGATTCATCCAACTCTTTTACTACAATATATCGACCCCGCAACACACTAATTGCCGCATTCATCCCCTGCGGACTCATTTCAAACATCGGCACAAAACGGGCAATTTCCCCAGCAGTTGTTTGTCGCCAGCATTCACTCGGCATCGGATTGAGCCAAGCATAATAACGCACCGACTGCTGTAACTGCTCAATCCATGCCTTAGTATTATCAACCCGTTCTTGGTCAAAATTCCCCCGTGCTGCGCCAGCATCGCTAATAATTAATACTGCCGCTCGTTCGCCAATTTCCTCCAACACTTCAGAAACAGCCTTGGCATCAAGCATCGCCGGATGACGGTATAAGTATTCATCCGGGTAGTCGTGGAAATAAAATACATTGGTTGTTCTCAATCGTCCTCCCCGTTGTGCCGTTTCCACCAACTGACGCGATAAATCGTGAAACGGCACCATCGAGCCTTCCTGGTCAATTAGTAGCACCAAATCAGTGCGATTTGTACGCGGTGGCATCATTACAGGTTGGAGTAAAATCCCCTCACGCCCAATTTTTGCTACCGTTGCCTCAACATCTAACTCTGTGGCTACTCCTTGGCGCACCGGACGACGCAGATAACGCCAGCATTGCTTCATTTGTCTTTTGGTAACAGGAAAATATTCTGTTAAAAGCATATAGCTAGGGCGTTTCATTTCCCTATCTTTGCGACTACTTCGCACAGCTTGGACAGCTTGCACTGGTTCTGGTGTAATAGTGGGAGTTGTCTCTAAATCAAGTAACGGTTCATCAATTGAAGGTTCTTCAGATGTTGGTGTTTCGATTGAGGAAGATTGGGAGTTTTTTTGTGTAAATGAATGTGAAATTGAATTTGGTATGTCAGTTATTGATGGGTTTTGGTCTATGGAATTTTGAGAATTTTCTTGTGTAGGTGAATCAAAATTTACTGGATGTGATTCAATTTGCTTCCACATCTGCTCAAATAACCGTCGAATCAGGCGATTTTCCTCTTCAGATTTTGCCCATAACATACAGCAAAGCTGCTCTAATTCTTGTTTATTGCTAATTCCAAAACCCGCTTCTAAACTACGTACAACCACCAGATATTCTTCAACCCCCAACGGCAAACCATGCCGTTGTCGCAAGCTGTTAAAAATATCCAACAGTGGTAGTTCTTCAAGTTTCATACTTCAAATACCGCAGATGGTCTTCCCATTTCTTCAACAGAACTTCTGGAAAAGGTATTTCTCCCTCTAACTGCTTTAACACCTCATCTTCAGGAAATTGCCGCAACACTGCAAACCAATCTAGCAACGGGAGCAATGCGATTTTGTACCTCACAAAATCGCATTGCTCCCACTCCAATCCAGACGGTTTAACACAGACGCACCAACCAACGCCCTTGTTAAATGTCCTCGACGCTCGTCCTTATTCTCCATCAGAGGTCTGAGCAGAGGCAATAACTTGTTTATTAAATCGCTACCTATTGCCATCAGTTCACTAGCACTGGAAAGGGGTGTATATGCCTGGGAAGTTTGGTTTATCTTGCCTGTATTACTTTTATCATCTTTGAAATTAAACAGATATACGTACAATTAGGAAGATACACCCCAAATCCTAATTTTGGAATCATCAGTACCACTAACTAAAATTTTGGCATGAGGACTGAAAACAAGAGAATTTACCAGACTTTGAGGTTCAAGAGTCTGTATCAGTTCTCCCGTTTGATAATTCCAAATTCGGATTGTATTATCTTCGCCTCCACTGGCGATAATTTTTGCTGTTGAACTAAACGCGATCGCCTGAACAGAAGCTGTGTGTCCAGTAAGAATACGTATTTCCTCTCCAGTACTTGTATTCCATAGCTTTATCGGTGGATTAGAAACACCATTATCACCAACACTTGTACCTCCACTAGCAATGATTTGTCCATCAGGGCTAATAGCAACTGACCGAATTGACCCTACCGAACGGTCAAAAAATGATAACATTGAACCAAAAAAATCAGCAGGGCGATTTAAAGTACGTATTCTCTCTCCATTGCGCCAATTCCAAATCATTATTGCACCATCAACCCCACCGCTTACTAAAAACCGCCCATCACGGCTAAAGGCAACAGAATTGACATCCCATCCATGCCCCCTTAAAGTCCGTAGCTCTTTTCCGTTACTGAGATGCCAAAGTCTAATAGCAGCGTCAAAATGTGCAGTGGCGAGGGTTTGTCCATCAGGGCTAAAGGCGACACAACTAGTTTGTAAAGCAACCAACGAACTGCCTAAAGTTTGTCTAATTCTACCTGTCCCTGCATCCCACAACTTGATATTACCATCCTGAAACTCCATATTGCTGGCACTTGCCAAAGTTTGCCCATCTGGACTAAAGTCTACAGCAAGAACTGGGCTGGAGTGTCCTGTTAAAGTAGTTAGCAATTCGACCGTCGTCAAGTTCCATAATTTTATTGTGCGATCGCGTCCGCCACTAGCAAGGATCTTTCCATCTGGGCTAATAGCAACACATAAAACAGAATCTGAATGTCCCTTGATGGTATTAATATTTCTGTAGCGACCATCTAAGATATCTACTCGTTTTTTTGATTCGCTAAAATCTTTTTTAATCGGTTGAAAAATTACTACAGCAAAAACCCCAAAACCAATTAATAACGACGTAACATTTGAAGTCCAACTTTTGATTTGAGTTGACGAAAATTTATAAATTTCTTTGTATACTATCGCATCGTTTAAACCATGAAATACCCTGGCTTTCAGAGGTAGATTTAGATCATACTTGATTTTTTGCTCTACAAAATTGACAAAAATTATTGCCCCAGTAGAATTATACTCAGCTTGGATAGTGTGAATTTTTATTGAAAATGAAACTTGAGCTAACCAATTATTTAATTTGGTTTCTAGTTGATGCCAATCGTCTAACAATGGTGCTGTCTTAAATACCTGGGTTAATATATGTTCTGGTTCTTGATTCCCAACCTGACTAGTATTAATTTGTTCCAGTAAATTATCAATCTGTACCTGAATATCATTACCCACATCTTCACGCACCACTTCTAATAATGCACAAAGTGCAGGTTTACCAGAGGATGTTTCACCATAAGCAACTAATTCATTCACTAAATTAGGAATAAAATCATTCGTAGGTGTATTAAAAGCTAGCCGATACTGAACAGGCGTATTAGTCCCCAATGCCCTGAATAAATACCCCCGGCGTTGGCTTTCATTCTCCATCAGGGGTCTGAGCAGGTGTAATATTTTTTGCATTAATTCGCTGTTTACAGACATCGATTATTATGCGCTAAACCTTAATTATTATGTCAGTAATGCTCAAATTGCTTACTACTCTGTCTCATCTGTAATACCTTCAAGGAAGCCAATGATTGCTTTACCCCAAGGTGTTTCTTCCACAAAATGCTCACCAGCTTTGAGAGAACCTTTCTTCACACCGTTCCATAGGCGTTTGAGACTGCATATCTTCTGCCATCTTTGGGGTTGAGTACGCTGGATTTCTTTAAACTCAGCATCAATGATAGCAGCAGCTTGCTCCTCGCTGGCATTAGGATACTGCTGTTGTAATTTTTCGATCAATTGTCTCAAATCTTCCAATGATTGCTTGATCTCTTGCTCATTAATATTGTTATTCTCAATGTAAGTATCAACTTGCTCAAAAATTTGTACTCTTTTGGCGTTGGGAAAGTTATATTTAGACTGTTGTTCTGGCATAGTTTTGATAATTTTATAGATTTCTTCTAATCTTGATTCTAATCTAACAAAATTCTGAATACTTGCTTTTGTATCGTTATCTAAATGAATAGATGGAGAACGATAGGTATATATAAAAGATTTTAAATATTCTAATCCGGGAAATACCGAATCTTCCATAATCACTACAGGGGGCAGTAATGAAACTGGATTGTTATGGGTATGGATTTGCTTATATTTAACATCAATTACCCAAGAAACAAGGACAGCGCTTCTTTGCCAGTGGGAGATTTTTGTCTGTTTTTTAATAAACTCTATTAAAGAACGAGGACATTCATCTTCAAACACCAAACCCAAAAGACCATTTGGCATTCTTGGGCCAGGTTTTAAACCAAAATCATAAGATACGATTTGCGTAATGTTGAAAAACTTATCACGTAGATCCACAATCTGCTTTTCGGTAAAGTCATCAGCTTTGGTAAAAGCCACTAAATCTACTGATAGGGGAGTTTCCTTCAAACCTATAAAGTTAAAATCTGCAAACTCTTCGTTTCGGGATAAGTCATAAACTTGTTTGTCACTAATCAAACGGGTTCGCAGTTCAGTAATGAAGCTCATTTGCTTGGATCTGCTGTGTTTGTCAGTTTCAACTGAACTTGACTTTTCTTTTTTTGTCAGTTCTTCTATAATCTTTTGCTGCAAATTATCAATTTCTAGCTGTTTGTCTACACCTACATTTTCACGAATAACTTCTAATAATGCACAAATTGTAGGCTTTCCAGGGGCAATTTCTCCAGATAATATCAGTTCGTTTACCATTTGGGGAATGAATACATCTACAGGTGTATCCCATACCAGCCGGTTTAAAACGGTTGCATTAGTCCCTAAAGCAATGAAAAGATAAGATCGGCGTTGTTGTTTATCCCACATAAATGGTCTGAGGACAAGCAATAATTCTTGAATGATTTCACCACTGATTTCTGCCATTTACATTACCTCTGCAACCGTGTGTAAATTTCTGGTGCGTTAGCCTGTAAATTCTTTAAAACAGCGATCGCACTCGTTCCTGCATTACGTAAATACCTTTGTTGGGTATTTGGTTCTACTAACATACCACCGCTATGGTGAATACCAACCACCTGAAAATCATCATTGAAAACAGGCGACCCCGATGAACCTGGTTCTGTACTAGTAGTATATTGCAACACTTGATTATCGGCGTAAGCAACAAAGTTATTCTGTATGGAGATTTTCTTCAAATGACCGCCAGGATGCTGAATAATTGCTACGCGGTCATCTCGCCGCATTAATTTACTTTTGAAGATTAAGGGTTTGCCAAAGTCGGGTACTTCTTTGAGGGTTACTACTGTATAGTCCAGTTCTTCGTTAGTGTAAAAAGCACCATCCGGTAAAGCCCCAATAATCTGTGTTGGGCATTCTTTACCGTTGATATCCAGTTGATAGTTGAAGCTAAAATTACTTTTTTCCGCTACTTCCTGAGTTTTAATGACGTGATTGTTCGTCATTAGTAAATCAGGTGCGATCATAAACCCTGTACCCGTACCTTTAGGAGTAGCAATACGCACCACAGCTTTTGATGCTTCCAGAGCCAGGTTTAAAATGTAAATGTGGCGTAGGGTATCTTCCCCAATAATTTTTTCCTGTATGTCAACTATACTGTCAGTTCCGCGCCAAGAATCAATAGAGCGACTGCGAGTACTGGCAACATCTAGGAGAGGATATGTTTGAAATAAGCCCAGAATAAAGTCTTTATCATCACTATCGCCGATATAGTTCTGAATATGGTTGAGGAAAACTGCCAAGGCTTCTTTACCGTAAGCAACCTGTCCAAACTGCGACAAAAAGCTTACTATCCTCACAGAGAAACTCATGGGGCTACCTTCCCAATCTAGCCGCGCTAGTATTATGTCTGCTTTCGGATCTCCTCCAAAAGCTCCTGTAAGAAAATCTTGGCGACCGCGTACATCAGCAAAATCGGGTAAATTTTGAACTACACGGGTGAGGCGTTGGAAGTCAGGTTGCGATAGCTGAATAGTCAATGTCTTTACTCCTATAGCAAGTTCAATAATATTTAAATATTTAGTTCCTTAGTTATAATTCTGTGATTGCATGGATAATTTTCGCTATATCTACAGCAAGTACCAGTGGAAGTAGAATTGACTGTTTCCTCTGCTTGGGGTTGAATCTTACCTATGGGGAGTTCAAGCTGAACTTCCTCGCCCTTCTAACTTCTGTCGAAGTATACTTGCAAGGGGAATACCAGCTTCCAACAATTGATACACCAGATTAGAATACCGTTGTAGGATTGCCTTATCATTACGAATCTGTTGCTCAAAGCCATTCCAAATACGGTTTAATAATTCGGCTGTCCGTCTTCCATTCCCACGCTGTTCACTCCAAAGGTCATGAACAGCATTATTCGAGCATCGATTTAACCATTCGAGTGTTGGTTCTGGTGCAAACTGCCTGCCAATACCATTGAGCATTGTAAAAAGATGACTATAAGCGTAAGGAGTATGACCAGCTACGCTAACCCACTTGTCAAAAATATCAATAAAAAGGTGGGCGTGCTGCCAATCATCCTTAATACGAGAACTACCATGCTGGGTAAAGATGATCAGTTGTAAAACTTTCCCAGTATCCCGATCAAGGTAGTCATAACTGGTGCTTCTAGCAATTTCTGGACTATCCAGTACCCAGTTGCAAATTTCTTTCCAAGTTTCTAAAGCTTGTGCGGTTGGCCCCTCGACGTAAGCGATTTGATGACTGATATATCCATTCAGAAGATCGGCTGTCAGTTCTGGAATCTGAGACCAATTGTCTCGCAATGGTGTCAAAATGTGCTGACGAGTTTCCTCAACACTTATCGATTGTGCTAAATATGCTGCCCAATCAAAGATAAAATGATTCCACATATAGGGCTTATGAGACTGGGAATAACCTTTATCTTCCACTGGCAAGTTGTCTACAATTGTTCGAGCTACTAAATCGTCACAAAGCTGAATTAATTTGTCTTTTGTATTGGAGTCTCGACACAATTCTGTAAGTGGCAAAGCATAAACCCCATACTTAGTTTTCTCGTGAACAAAAACAATATTTTTTGCTGTGGGGATTCTAGGAAATTCAGGTATTTCATCTTTTGCTAAATAGTCAAAGTGATTCTGAATTACATTGTCTTCCCAAGTTTCTAGCTCCTCAAAGCTGGTTTCAAATTGCCCAACACGAGTTCCATAGTAAAGTTGCCCAGGAATTACAGATAGCGAGAGACAAAGGCTCAAAGCGTTCCAGCACAACACTGGATCAACATTCCAGGCATTTGCTAGACCACCAAATACTGCTTTTACCACTTCTCCAGCATCGGAAATACGCCTTAGTGACTCACTTATTAACTGGAGAATCTGCTGCCGTACTTCAGTATCTGCTACACCATGAGTAGCCAATAAAGCTAAACCTCGCCCAGCATAAACTTTCACGCTAGATGGTGACATAGCATACATGGATGCTTTAGGCATACGAGCAGCCGCAAGTAAAATAGCACGGCTCCATTCCAAATGATTCTGTGTTCTTGACCACTCAAAATCTGCAATGAGAATAGCTGCGGCAACACCAACTATTGCTTTCAAACGAGTAACAGAAGCATGAATATCTTCTTGCTCCATTTCTGCAAAGTCTTCAGATGTTTGTAATTCCTTAGCTGCGCTAACAGTCTCTTCTAAAGTCATTCTCTCCTGTGCTTTGCCATTTTTTATAGTCTCTTTTGCCCATAGGTATACACCAAGCCAACGTTCCAATTCAACGTTAGCCTTAAGAAGCTCCTCATTGCGTTTTCTAATTTCTTCGGGACGCTCAACCCAGATGTGCCAATGTTCACCTACTTGCTGTTGCTGATAATTTTCTCTCCTCCCAAATACTTGATAGTTTTCCATCTTGTCTCTAAGAGCAGCCACAGCGTTTGGGTCTGTTTTTTCTTGTTGATAACGAAAGGGAAGGTTTTCTGTAAATTTCTCAACTGCTTGCTCGAATGCAACTCTTAAAAAGTCATCACTTGACAAAACATAGTACATCGCTAAACCTCTAATCTCCCGCGATCGCTGCGGTCTTTTATTCCGCCTTTCCAGAACCTCATAATATAATTTCTTACTCTCATCCCATTCCCATTCCTTAAGTCCATCCCATGAATTGGTGCTGTCATAAGCTAGACGACTTATGTCCATTTCCCAAATATCGGGACAGCTGA
The DNA here is from genome assembly GCF_002245975.1 of Nostoc sp. 'Peltigera membranacea cyanobiont' 213. Taxonomy (NCBI): domain Bacteria; kingdom Bacillati; phylum Cyanobacteriota; class Cyanophyceae; order Nostocales; family Nostocaceae; genus Nostoc; species Nostoc sp. 'Peltigera membranacea cyanobiont' 213. Next base: position 14,908 of record NZ_NOLI01000156.1, read on the forward strand.
CAATTGGCAACAATACTTTTAAGCACTTTTCAGGATAAGCAAGTGCCATACTTAAGCAAATACCTAGTACAGCAACAGAATTGCTTTCAGATAAAACCTTCTCAAAAAGAGCTTCAACATCTCTACCTGCTTCAATCTGTCTCTCCATCCACTCTTCTAATGCCATCAAGGCAGAAATTACAGTATATGGGCCATCAGTTGTTCCTCGAAACCAACAATAAACTTGAGTATCACCCCAAAATTCACGATAACCAGAGGGTAAATTAATAGTGACTGGTAAAGGAGTCAATTTAGGTTGGTCAATTTCTTGTCGCTGTTTATATTTACGCCATTTTTCTGATGCTGCATTGGTGAGAGCATGGACTAGCCGCAGTCCTTCATCCTCATGATTAAGTAAGAGAAAAAAGAATGGCCCTTGAATAGGTGCAGGCGGGATGAAATTCAAGATATCGTTTATGCCAAAGTTTCTATTTTCTAGTGAGCTAGTTATTCTTCTACGAATATGAGGGTGATTTTTCGGTTTAACTGGCTTTTGGATTAGCACACTGATTACAAAATCAACAAATCCTCTGGGAATTGAATCGACAAGAGGCTTAAAGTCTTGAATTTTAGAAATTACCTCCTCTTTTGTTTCGTCATTCTCAGACTTAGCAAGTTCGCTGAGATAAGTTTCCACTTGCTCTGGCAGAACATCTGCTGAGTACAGGATTATTCTATGTAAACTGGTTTCATATTCGTGATATTTCGACATTACCAACCTCTGCTTGCTTCTTGTTCCTTAAGCCATGCGATCGCTATTTCGCCAATTTCCTTTCGATAAATTGAGCCTGTTGGTGACTTTACTTGCCAAATCTCCATTAGCTTCACAACTTCTGGACGAACACTGGTGGGTAAATCATTGAGGTGTTTTAGCAACCAACCCATGAAAGGTTCCCATACTGACCATCGTGGGATTGGATCGCTCATTAAAATCGACATTACGCGATCGCTTGACTCTAGCTCTGCTTTTGTAAATAGATACATTAGTGAAAAGTTCGGCATTACTTCCAAGGTTCGTAGCGCAACAAGCAACTCGATAAGCCTTTGTGCATTATCCGCTATGAGTAATGGTTCAGCTTTATCAAGCAATTCACTGCAACGTGGAGATACTAAAGGTGCAGTTAGTAACGCTTGCCGCCATCTAGGAGAAAGTTCCGAAGCTTGTTCAACTTGTTCAATCAAGTTTATCCAAGATTCAGCCGTAGCATGATTTTCCAGTAGAGCGACTCCCAGTAACTGAATTGCTCTCAATATACCGAAAGGTTCTCCCAACTGTTTGAGGTAAGTAGGCAGATCCTCTCTATGTTCATTTAGTACGCGAAGCATCACCCAGTCCTCAAGTAAATCATGACCAAAGCGAAACAATCGCCGATCAGGATCTTGAATGAGAATCCGATCTAGTTTTAGAGAAACAACTGCTTCTGGATAAGCATTTTCAATGCGGAGTCGAATTCCGGGAGATTTAACAGCTTGTTCACCTATATTTCTAAGTATTTGCTCTCTGGCTTCACCAACAACAAGATTTTGACCAATAACGACTCTTTGCCACCACACATTGCTTACTTCAATCTCCGTAGCAACAGGTTGTAAGTGTTCTGGATTTGGAAGTATACGTGGGTCTTCCAGAAGCCTCAACATCAATGGATTCTTGAGAATTGGCGAAAGCTGACTAAGAGATAATAGTGGTTTGAGGCGAGGACTGTGTTCGACAACACTTTGGAGTTCTTCTTCAGTTAATTCCGGTATTTGCAACCTTATTGGCTTTCCTAGTGGCCAGTTCAACCAGTCGTAAACCTGCCGAAGATTTTCTTCTCGTGCCGAGAACACAACGGGAGCAATGCGAAAATGTGAGATCGGATTTTATATCTCAATTACCAGGGCTTATTCCCAATAAACCGAGGTCCAAGTTCCTTGTTTTTGCCTTTTCTAAGTAGCGAGCGCTAAAAATTTAGGTAATTTATGTTACCTATCTTTTGTACCTCACAAAATCGCATTGCTCCCGATCCTAATTACTACCGCGATTATTTTGTCAACACTAATTGCTACCTTTTTGCCGACCATTGGTCGGCAAATATTCTTTGGATATGCAAGTAGACAACATCATAGCTATTGTTAAATCTGTTTCTACGAATGGCTATTTGGCATCGCGCTCCGCTCCCGTCCCTAAAAAGCAATCCATGCCCATACAACTTTATGGCAAAATGTCTCTGATTTGCTGATAAGTTCTTGTATTCTGGGATATCTGTTCTTTGTGGAAAGCCGAATGATTCCTATAGATATGAAACGACTCATCAAAAAAACCTCTAACCCAGTTCGCAAGAAAACAGAAGTAACCCCACCACCGACTGAACCCATTGAGATGCCTGAGAGCCAAAATATTCCTGAAACAGTGATTGAACCAAATCCACCTGTGTACATTGAAGTATCAAAATCGGACTACACTTCTGAACACTATCGTCCTCTGATCTCTGTTGGCAACTCTGGGTGGCAACCGTCTGACGTGTGGCGCGAGTTGAGAGTTGATGATTTTTGTCGGTGAGCAGCATCTAAAACTTGTATAATCCTACTATAGGTACATTCAAGTTTCTGTTGATAAATGCTATTGTCTAGCATGACAGAGTTAAAAGAACTGCCTTTATGGATTCACCTGTGGTATTGATCAATGTCTTCTCTGTTCCTCAAGGTTTGGAAGATGAATTTCTTCGCAAATGGAATCAGACTGCTCTGTTGATGAAAAATGAGCCAGGGTTTATCGATACAAAGTTACATCGCAGTCTTGACCCAACCGAGAGATTTCAATTTATTAATATTGCAAAATGGTCTAGTAAAGAAGCGTGGCAATCGGCATTCTCTAAACGTATTTCTCAAAATGAGATTTTTGAACAACAATTACCTCTTTGTTGCTAATCCTGCACTCTATCAAATTGAAGCAGAGTACTAAT
>NZ_NOLI01000157.1:0-17856 GCF_002245975.1 Nostoc sp. 'Peltigera membranacea cyanobiont' 213
GTCCCCAGTCCCCAATCCCCTTAATTGACACCTGCGGAACTGGTGGAGATGGCGCTTCTACCTTTAACATTTCCACTGCTGTCGCTTTTGTTGCCGCCGCCGCCGGGGTAAAAGTTGCCAAACATGGCAATCGTTCGGCATCTAGCAAGACTGGTTCGGCTGATGTACTGGAAGCTTTGGGGGTAAATCTCAATGCCACTCCTGAGAAAGTACAAGCCGCAGTGGGTGAAGTTGGAATCACCTTTTTGTTTGCTCCCGGTTGGCATCCTGCACTCAAAGCGATCGCTACTTTGCGAAAAACTTTGAAAGTGCGGACTGTTTTTAACTTACTCGGCCCGCTAGTAAATCCGATGCGGCCAACGGGGCAAATTATCGGCGTGAACGATCCGCTTTTACTAGAGGAAATTGTGCAAGCTTTATCGCAATTGGGATGTCAGCAAGCGATCGCAGTTCATGGACGCGAACGTTTAGATGAAGCTGGTTTAGCAGATGTCACTGACTTAGCTGTACTCCAAGATAAAAAGGTGCGTTCTCTAACGCTGAACCCTCAAGAACTTGGTTTAAGTTTTGCCCCCACTGCGGCATTGCGCGGTGGAGATGTCCAAGAAAATGCCGAAATCTTGAAGGCAGTTCTTCAAGGTAAAGGCACGCAAGCGCAGCAAGATGTTGTCGCTTTAAATACAGCCCTGGCGCTCCAAGTTGGTGAAGCCATTCATGGAGAAACGGATATTTTAGTTGGTTGTGTTAAAGGTATTGTCCTTGCTAAGGAAATTCTGCAAAGCGGTGCGGCTTGGACAAAACTAGAACAACTTGCTGAATTTTTGCACTAATCCCCAAGATAGTTTTGAGAGTTCGTAGTAAGGACTTTAGTGCTTAGAAAACAAGGACTAAAGTCCTTACTACAAACTTGTTTACCCGACTGTTATTACACCCAACAACTATACACAAGGAAAAACAAATGATTATCATACTTAAGAACGGTACACCTGTTGAGGAAATTACTCGCATCAGCCAAGAACTGAGTGAAACTTGGAAAGTCACAGTAGAAAAAAGCATTGGCACTCATAAAGTTGTACTAGGGCTAATTGGCGATACAACTAGCATCGATAAATTACAGGTTCAGGAATTTAGCCCTTGGATTGAGCAAGTATTACGAGTGCAACAACCTTTCAAGCGGGTAAGCCGAGAATTCCGACATGGAGAAGCCAGCGAGGTTGTTGTACCTACACCCAACGGTGATGTCTATTTTGGCGAACATCACCCCATCGTCCTAGTAGCTGGCCCTTGTTCCGTTGAAAATGAAGCGATGATTGTCGAAACGGCAAAGCGCGTCAAGGCAGCAGGAGCGCACTTTCTCCGTGGTGGAGCTTACAAACCCCGCACTTCACCTTATGCTTTTCAAGGTTATGGTGAAAGCGCTTTAGATTTATTAGCAGCAGCGCGGGAAGCTACTGGTTTGGGTATCGTCACAGAACTGATGGATGCTGCCGATTTATCAGCAGTGGCGAGAGTAGCTGATATAATTCAAATCGGGGCGCGGAATATGCACAACTTTTCTTTGCTGAAAAAGGTAGGCGCTCAAGATAAACCAGTGCTGCTGAAGCGGGGGATGTCTGCCACAATTGACGAGTGGCTAATGGCAGCAGAATACATTTTGGCATCTGGAAACCCAAATGTAATTCTTTGTGAGCGGGGAATCAGAACCTTCGATGGTAAATATGCCCGGAATACTTTAGATTTATCTGTGCTTCCGGTATTGCGATCGCTAACCCATTTACCGATTACGATCGATCCTAGTCATGGTACTGGTAGGTCAGAATATGTTCCATCAATGGCAATGGCTGCGATCGCAGCTGGTACAGATGCCTTGATGATTGAAGTTCACCCCAATCCCGCAAAAGCCTTATCTGACGGGCCTCAATCTCTCACCCCTGATAAATTTGACCGCTTAGTTCAAGAAATGTCAATTCTAGGCAAAGTAGTCGATCGCTGGTCTACACCTGCATTTGATAGCATTAATGACAAGCGCATTCTCTTCACCCCAGAACTATCAAAGTAGACAGAGTGTAATCTCAGCTAATTTTTTATGAATGGCTAAACCCGATCGACAGATTTTTTAAACAAAAGAATCCGTTAGTCGGGTTTTCATCAGTCTAATTATTGTAGAGACGGCGATTCATCGCGTCTTTTACCTTAACCGTAATGATTTTTATTACTTAGGATAGTTTCGAGTTAAATAAAGTAGTATTTAAAATTACAGGTAATAAAAAACTACATTTATGGGAAATTAATTTCCCCTGCTATTAAGGAGTAATAATGGCTTTAAGTCAAAATCAGCGTGCTATAGGCGTATTTACTCATCGTCGAGATGCAGAACAGGCGCTACATGAGTTGAGAGATTCTGGCTTGGCGATGGAAAAAGTATCTGTAGTTGTACAGAATGCAGACCGCAATCATCAGATTACCGATGATGAAATTAAAGAGCGCACTGGTGATAAAGCCGATGAAGGTGCAACAGTAGGAGGACTTTCTGGGGGCGCGGTTGGCGGGTTGACTGGTTTATTAGTAGGTCTTGGGACTTTAGCAATCCCTGGAGTTGGGCCAATAATGCTGGCTGGCGCGGCTGCAACTGCTTTGGTTACAACCCTTGTTGGTGCAAGTATTGGTGCTGCTACTGGGACTTTTGCTGGTGCGCTAGTTGGTTGGGGAATATCCGAAGAGCAAGCTAAAGCATATAACGAGCGAGTACAGCATGGACATTATTTCATCATCGTGGATTGCACATCTTTTGAAATTGCTAAAGTAGAAGCAATTCTACAGCGTTGGGGTATTGAAGAGTTTGGTATTTACGAGCCTCTCAATAGTGAGCAATTACCTACAAATTATCTGCCCACGACAACTTCCACAACTACCACTCCTAATAAAAGTGGGATTTTGAGCAAGTATGCTGTTAGTTGTTTTAATAACATAGATAACGCTAAAGCCGCAATTAACGATATGTATGTCGCAGGGTTTTCAGCAAATCAGATGTCTTTAATTTGCCAAGATTTTTCTCAATTGATTGGGTTAACTGGTATTAATTTAAGTGAGCGCTTTGACGCGATGAGGTTAGGAATAGCAGATGAATGGGCACGCTTTTACAACGAGCAAATTGCTCAAGGAAATTACATATTCATTGTTAGTGGCACAGACAAAGAGCTTGAACAGGCTAGCTTGATTTTGGGCAATTCTGGGGTTCGGGAATGTCAAATTTATGACCCCATGTTAATCCGTTCTTGATTGAAAACTATTACCGGAAAACTTAACAATTTTGTTTTGTTGCAGCTTACAATTCAAGCGTGTCAGAAGAGGAAAATACTCTTTATTAATATTCTGCCCGGAAACCGGGCGAATATATGACTAAGCAATTGTCCTGGCTAAATTACTTCATCTAAATATCCTCAGAAATTTAGAAGTAAAATTAATAGCCTTCTATTGTAAAACCAGCAGATTGAATTATCTGTTTAATAGACTCTTCAGAAGCCGCAGTATCTACAGTTACAGTTTTAGTATCGACGTTCACATCTACTTTGGCATCAGATTCCATAGTCAAAATAGATTTAGTTATTTTCTTGGCACACTCATCGCCTTTAATATTCGGAACTTTCAATTTAATTGCCATTACTTAACCTCATTACTTCGACTGGAATTTCTATTTCATAAATATAATAACGATTTAGATAATCAGCGCACATCTTACTATAGTGATGGAATTAAGCATCCCAGAGATAGTAATAAATAATAGCTATACTTAAATTATTTGGGAGAAATTTTGTAGGCAGTGAAATGAAATACAATGCCAAAACCTATAAAGTTATTTATGAAAATTCACTGAATAACACTAACTTCTCAAACCCGCTCTTTTCGTCTGTTCTAAAGACTCCACTAGACATTGCAGATTGTCTTATAGGCGTTCTTGTTGTTCTCGCAGCACTACTTGAACATACAAGCATCTATACGTAAGTAACACAACTTTTTTATCTGTAGTTTTTAACTTCTTTTTATCTTTCAGGTACTTCTGCCCAATTTTGACAACATATATATATTCAAAAAACAGCTATCTTGTGGCATATATCTACTGTGGGCTTCACAATAAAAACCTTCAGTGATGCAGTTACCGATTTATTCGGTTCTAGGTAGATGCCCTTGTCCACTTCGTTGTGTGAGGAAAGTAACTCCCGTGATTTAGTTGAAAAAAGGATGAAATATCGAACTATCTACTTTTTTTAAGTTCGTGCATACTTCTCACAATCTTTGTTACTAAATTTCTGGGTGTAAATCTGACGCTTTCGCTCAATATCTTATTTCTCATCCCAGGAACAACAACAGTTTTGTTTTTCATTAAGCTGCGATAACCAATCTTAGCAACGGTTTCCGTATCCATCATTCTGTTCACACTAGCAATCTTGGAATCTTCCATTGCAGCAGTTTGTTGGAATTCCGATGCTGTTGGCCCCGGACAAAGAACAGTCACGCTGACACCTGTACCCTCTAATTCATTAGCGATCGCTTCTGAAAATGATAAGACATAGGCTTGAGTAGCAAAATAAACTGCCATTAGAGGCCCTGGTTGAAAAGCTGCTGCTGAGGCTACATTTAATATTTTTCCATAGTCTTGCTCGACCATATCTTTGAGAAATAACTTTGTTAAATTAGTCACGCTGACCAAATTTACCTGAAGCATTTGCAGTTCAATGTTGAGGTCTGTTTCGGTAAATGTTCCATAAGTACCAAAACCAGCATTGTTAACCAGCACATCAATCTTGATGGATGCTTGCTGGAGTTCGGTGAAAATTTCATCTGGGGATGTTTTGATAGATAAATCCTTAACCAAAATTTTCACAAAAATACCAAACTTTTGTGGAAACTCATTTATAATTTCAGTAAGTTTTTGTTCATTTTTATCCACTAACACCAGATTATAATTATGACGAGCAAAAATCTGGGTTAATTGATAGCCTATCCCACTAGCCGCTCCTGTAATTAGAGCAGTTTTTTTTCGCCGAACTTCGGATGTTTTATTCATGTTGCAAAAATGACTAATTTGAGTTAACTAATTTAACTTTTATAAATTTAGCGATAGCAGTATATAATCTTTGCTATAGCTAAAATTATGGTAAAAGATGATGCTGTCCGCCTGAAATGAGTATGTTTAAAGCAAGCATATTAGTCGTAAATATAAAAATCTGTATCTATCTAAACAAGAGCAAAAATATTTAATCCAGTTATTAATGTCACAAGATAATTCCGTTACTATAACTGATGTGCAAGCAGCACAAGAGCGGATTTTGGGAATTGCCCACCGCACCCCTGTGTTGACTTCTCGAATTGTTAACGATCGCACCAATAGCCAAGTATTCTTTAAATGCGAGAACTTTCAACGCACGGGGGCATTTAAATTTAGAGGGGCGTACAATGCCCTAACGCAACTATCGGTAGCCCAAAAACAAACAGGCGTTATCACCTATTCATCGGGAAATCATGCCCAAGCGATCGCTCTAGCTGGTAAACTTCTCAATATTCCCACCACTATTGTCATGCCTGATGATGCACCCATAGTCAAACAAACTGCTACTCGTGGTTATGGTGCAGAGATAATTTTATACAATCGCCAGGAAACAAACCGAGAAGAATTAACCCAAAATCTAGCAAGCGATCGCAATCTGACTCTGATTCCCCCTTACGATCATCCCCATGTAGTCGCTGGACAGGGAACAACTGCTTTAGAACTGATTCAAGAAGTTGGGGAATTGGACTTATTATTAGTTTGTTGTGGCGGTGGCGGATTACTTTCAGGATGTGCGATCGCAGCCAAAGCACTTTTACCCAATTGTAAAGTAATTGGGGTAGAACCAGCACTTGCCGATGATGCTACCCGCTCCTTTCACACCAAAACGCTGCAAACTGTCAAGAATCCTGATACCATCGCCGATGGTGCGCGGACTCCTAGCCTTGGTCAAATTACTTTTCCCTTAGTGCTGCATTATGTCGATGACATGGTGACGGTATCTGAAGAAGCAATTCTTCGCACCATGTTTTTCTTGTGGGAACGTTTGAAAATTGTCGTTGAACCCACCGGAGTCCTTGCAGCCGCAGCCTTACTCGAAGGTGTGGTGACAGCACCAGAGTCGAGGATTGGTGTTGTCGTCAGTGGTGGAAATGTAGATTTAGCGCAAGTTGGCATATTGTATGCTAAATTACCCGCTTTTGCTTTTCTTACCTGATATATCTGCGGAGTGGGGATTTTACTCACCTTGGCTATTCCCATATTTAATATCTAATTGAACCGCATCACAGCACGGCATTTGTGGAGCGAAAGCAGTGGTTAGCTGAGAATTTAGAAATATGTGAAACGATCGCATTTAGACAAAGTTGAATTAAAAACTTCAAAGGGCGATAGGCAAATATGGTTTTTCAGTACACTAACGCATTTGTCACCATAGCGTCGGTTAATTGCGAGAATTTAGTAAATTTCTATACTAAATTCCTGGAGCAAAAGCCAGTTATTTTGATTCCGAATGTCTATACTGAGTTTAATTTGCTTAGTATGCGATTAGGTATTTTTAAACCCAAAAACACAAACGAATCGGAATTTGAAGCTGTCACCAAAAGTAAGATTAGTTTGTGTTTAGAGGTGAGTAACTTAGAAGATGCGATCGCTCACCTAACAGCTTTAGGCTATCCACCACCAGGAGATATTTCCATTGCTTCCCACGGTAGAGAAATTTATGCCTATGACCCTGATGGCAATCGGATTATTCTACATCAAGCCCCAGTGAACGATAATTGATAAGTAATAATAATTTATTTGGTAATTTACTATGGCTATAACTCAAAACTATAGATTAAACCTGATTCAATGGTATCCAGGTCACATTGCTAAGGCTGAAAAGAAGCTTAAAGAACAGCTAAAGCGCGTAGATGTGGTATTTGAGGTCCGAGACGCGCGGATTCCCTTAGCAACTCACCATCCCCAAATAGGTGAGTGGGTGGAGGGTAAGACACGGGTGTTGATCCTGAACCGAGTAGATATGATTACGCCGCAAATGCGATCGCTGTGGATAGATTGGTTTAAACGTCAAGGAGAAGTCCCTTATTTTACCAATGCTCAACATGGTAAAGGTATAGCAGAAATAGCGCGAGCCGCGCAAGCCGCCGGAGTAGAACTCAATCAAAGAAGAAGCGATCGCGGAATGTTACCCCGTCCAGTACGGGCTGTGGTAATTGGTTTTCCCAATGTCGGTAAATCAGCTTTAATTAACCGCCTCTTGGGACGGCGAGTAGTGGAAAGTGCAGCCCGTCCTGGGGTAACTCGCCAACTACGTTGGGTGCGAATTTCGGAACATTTAGAATTGCTAGATGCTCCTGGTGTCATCCCTATAAGGTTAGAAGATCAAGACGCAGCATTGAAATTAGCCATTTGTGATGATATTGGTGAAGCATCTTATGATAACCAACTAGTAGCAGCAGCCCTAGTGGATTTATTCAACTATTTGGAAGCTGTAACTACAGATTTGTTACCCAAAAAACCATTACAGTCCCGTTACCAACTCGATTCGACATCCGACACCGGAGATACCTATTTACACGCCTTGGCGGAGCATCGTTACAAAGGTGATGTAGAACGAGCCGCAAGACAACTTTTAACAGATTTTCGCAAAGGCTTGTTGGGTGAAATGAGTTTGGAATTACCACCAAATTAATCAAGAGTTAAGGTAGTTAAGCCAAATCCTATATTTTCCCTTTTTAATTCCCCAGCAGGAGTCAAGGGTCATTTCCATGCCTCTTTGTTGAAAATTTATTTGGTGACTCCCCTTCACCAAGGGATTCAAACCTCATCTAAACCTCTAGCAAAATTCCCTGTTTCAATGTAATATCCGTCACATACAGTTGTCGAAATGCAGTTAACAGTGTCATAAAGAAAAGGTGAAGGTTAACCTGTAGGGTATAACTTACCTTAGAGTTGCTTGCACCTCTAGCTTCGATGGATCGCACTCATGACTGAACTCACGCTACGCCTAAAAGAGGGAGATACCGAGACAACGATCGCAGTTGACCAAAATTTATTTACAATTGGTCGTTTGCCGGAATGTAACTTGTACTTACCTTTTGCTGGAGTATCCCGCAACCATGCTCGCCTAGTGAAAACAGCAGAGGGTGTGTGGACTATTGAGGATCTGGGCAGTAAAAACGGGACGCAACTCAATAAATATCTTGTTAACTCTCCCCAAGAGTTACATCACGGTGATATTATTTGGCTGGGCAATGTTAGCTTGTTAGTGCTGCTCACAAGCCCTGTTTACCAACCGACACCTGAGTATCCCGGAAGTTCGGAAAATAATGAGCAGAGAACAATCCTGCACAATGTCAAACAATTACAACAGCAATGGATCGCAGCTGATAGTAAGGATGGCGATATCAGCAATAAGGACAAAACCATTGCCCGTCTCAAAGACTTAGTGGATATAGCTAAAAATCTCTGTGCAGCAGCATCTATAGAAGAGATTTTTTCTCAGGTACAGCAAGTAGTTTTTCGCTACCTTGATAGTATCGATCGCTTGGCATTATTAATTGATGTTAATGGTTGCGGTCAATTAGAATTAGTGAACGCTGCCACTAGAAATACTTCTCAACAAAAACATCTCCCCTCAGATGGTAGTTGGATTAGTCGAAGTATCTGTCAAAAGGTATTTGACGAAAAAGTTGTTATTCAAACCGCCGATACCCATCAGGATGAACGGTTTGCTAGCGAACAAAGTATTTTAGTCAAAGGCATTCGTAGCGCAATGGCAGTACCTTTATGGGATGAAAATAAAGTTGTCGGTGTCCTCTATGCTGATGCAAATCTTTCTTCTTACCATTGGGCAAATGAGGGCGAGGAAGAACTCAGCTTTTTTTCAGCTTTAGCAAACCTTGTGGCTTCTAGCGTGCAGCGTTGGTTGCTGGTAGAGAAACTCAAAACGGAAGAGATGATTCGCCATCGACTAGAACGCTATCATTCTCCAGCAGTTGTGCAGCAGTTGATATCTGTAGGCGCATTACCAGGTGGTCGTTTAGCTCCCACTGAGAGCGAAATTAGTATTTTATTTGCGGATTTAGTCGGCTTTACGGCAATTTCTGAACAGTTAACACCAACTGCGATCGCTCAACTCTTAAATAATTTATTTGAAGAAATGCTAAAAGAAGTGTTTACTTGGGGTGGCACTTTAGATAAGTATATTGGCGATTGTATTATGGCATTTTTTGGCGCTCCAGAACCGCAATCAGATCACGCCGATCGCGCTGTTACTGCTGCCAAGGGAATGCTTAATCGTCTCGAACATCTGAATGCCAATGGTTTTTGGCACGAACCCTTGCAATTACGGATTGCGATTAATAGCGGTAAAGCTGTTGTGGGAGATGTCGGTAGTTCTCAAAGGGTAGATTATACGGCATTAGGCGCGACAATTAATCTTGCGGCTCGGATGGAAGCAGTTTGTCCGCCCAGTGAATGCGTCATTAGTCAAGCCACTCACAAAATGCTTTCACTACCTTCAGACTTCCAGGAAATGGGAGATTATCGTTTCAAAGGTATTGAGCGATTAGTTAAGGTTTACCAGACAAAATTACAGCAAGTGCCAACAGTCATTAACCCATTTATTAATCTTTAGGGATTGGGAAGTGGGAATTGGAAAAACAATTAACAAATAACTAATGACTAATGACAAATTTATCAAGATAAATACATACTTGGATTGTATATTTTGTTTCAAAAATAATTGCGAAATTGTAATATTAAGCGACTAATTCTTGGTTGCAAGACTAAAATTTGGGTGTAGCTTCCAAAATTGATCTGTGTAACACTAGGAAGCCTAACTGAAGCTATTTTTTAACGGGAGGTCAGGTAATGGCGATCGCCACCATTAATCCCGCCACTGGGGAGACGCTCAAAACCTTTGAGGCGCTCAATGATACAGAAATTGTCGCTAAACTCGATTTGGCTAATCAGGCTTTTGAAAAGTATCGCCAGACTAATTTTTCTGAGCGATCGCAATGGCTACAAAAGGCTGCTGATATTTTAGAGCAAGACAAAGCAGAATTTGCTAAGTTGATGACTCTGGAAATGGGGAAGCCATTTAAAGCTGCGATCGCAGAAGTCGAAAAATGTGCTGTCGTCTGTCGCTACTATGCCGAACACGCCCCTGGTTTCTTAGCTGATGTCAGTATAAAAACTGATGCCAGCCAAAGTTTTGTGCGTTATCAACCAATGGGTACAATTCTTGCGGTGATGCCGTGGAATTTCCCCTTTTGGCAAGTTTTTCGTTTTGCTGCACCAGCCCTCATGGCGGGAAATGTGGGCTTACTCAAACATGCTTCCAATGTGCCGCAGTGTGCATTGGCAATTGAAGATATTATCCGCCGCGCGGGTTTTCCTGAAGGTGCGTTTCAAACTCTATTAATCGGTGCTGCCAAAGTTGCCGATTTAATGGCTGATGACCGCGTAAAAGCTGCTACCTTAACCGGAAGCGAACCAGCAGGTATATCCCTCGCTGTCGCCGCCGGCAAACAAATTAAAAAAACAGTTTTGGAATTGGGAGGAAGTGACCCGTTTATTGTGTTAGAAAGTGCTGACTTAGAGACAGCAGTTGTCACAGCTACTACAGCGCGGATGTTGAATAACGGGCAATCATGTATTGCAGCGAAACGTTTTATTGTCGCAGAAGCGATCGCAGATAAATTTGAAAAATTGCTTTTAGAAAAATTTGAGGCGCTAAAAGTAGGCGATCCTATGCAACCGGATACCGATTTAGGCCCCCTGGCAACACCTGGTATTCTCCAGGATTTAGATGGACAAGTGCAAGGTGCTATTAGTAGCGGTGGTAAAGTCCTCACCGGCGGACATCCTCTATCAGATCGTCCAGGGAACTTTTATCCGCCAACGATTATCATAGATATCCCGCCTGAAGCACCAATTGCAAAAGAAGAATTTTTTGGCCCAGTAGCCTTGTTATTCCGGGTTCCAGATATTGATGCTGCCATTAAACTTGCTAATGACAGTCCCTTTGGATTAGGTGCAAGCGCTTGGACAACCAACGACCAAGAGAGCGATCGCTTAGTTGAAGAAATCGAAGCTGGTGCGGTATTTATCAACAGTATGGTCAAATCCGATCCCCGGTTGCCCTTTGGTGGCATCAAGCGTTCTGGATATGGCAGAGAATTGAGTATCCAAGGTATACATGAGTTTGTCAATGTTAAAACCGTGTGGGTAAAGTGATTAGTCATTAGTCATTGGTCATTGGTCATTGGTCATTGGTCATTAGTCATTAGTCATTGGCCAAAGAACAAATGACAAATGACAAATGACAAAAGAACAAAAGTCTTATTCGTTAATAGAGTTGTCAGAAAATAAAATGAATACAGCAGAGTTATTGGTGCAGTGCCTAGAAAATGAAGGAGTGCAATATATTTTTGGACTCCCTGGCGAAGAAAATCTGCACGTTTTGGAAGCGTTAAAACATTCTTCGATTAAATTTATTACCACTCGTCACGAACAGGGTGCAGCATTCATGGCGGATGTCTACGGACGCTTAACAGGAAAAGCCGGAGTGTGTCTTTCTACTCTTGGCCCTGGGGCAACCAACTTAATGACAGGCGTAGCAGATGCGAACCTTGATGGTGCGCCCTTAGTGGCGATTACCGGTCAAGTGGGAACAGATAGAATGCACATTGAATCCCATCAATATTTAGATTTGGTGGCAATGTTTGCCCCTGTTACCAAGTGGAATAAGCAGATTGTGCGACCGAGTATTACACCCGAAGTAGTGCGGAAAGCATTTAAGCGATCGCAATCGGAAAAACCTGGTGCAGTTCACATCGATTTACCAGAAAATATTGCTGCCATGCCCGTCGAAGGCAAACCTTTGCGTAAAGATAATAGCGAAAAAACTTATGCATCTTTTGCTAGCATTCGGGCAGCAGCCGCCGCAATTTGCCAAGCAGTTAACCCATTAATCTTAGTCGGAAATGGGGCAATTCGCGCTCAGGCAAGTGATGCAGTCACACAATTTGCCACCTTGCTGAATATACCAGTTGCTAATACCTTCATGGGTAAAGGTGTGATTCCCTACACACATCAATTAGCTTTGTGGTCAGTGGGATTACAGCAAAGAGACTTTATTACCTGTGCCTTTGATAACACAGATTTAGTCATTGCCATCGGCTATGATTTGATTGAATTTTCCCCCAAGAAATGGAATCGTAATGGTGAAATTCCCATTGTGCATATTGGGGTAAGTCCGGCGGAAATAGATAGTAGTTATATTCCCAACGCCGAAGTCGTGGGAGATATTTCAGATTCCCTCTATGAAATTTTAAAATTAGCAGACAGACAAGGTAAACCCGATCCTTTTGCTATTAGCTTAAGGTCAGAGATTCGGACTGATTACGAACAGTATGCCCATGATGACGGATTTCCGATTAAGCCGCAAAAGTTAATTTATGACTTACGGCAAGTGATGGGCCCAGATGATATCGTCATCTCTGATGTTGGCGCACATAAAATGTGGATGGCTCGTCATTATCATTGCCATAGCCCCAATACTTGCATAATTTCCAATGGCTTCGCAGCTATGGGTATTGCTATTCCTGGCGCTTTAGCAGCAAAACTCGTTCATCCTAAGCGCAAAGTTGTTGCTGTTACAGGTGATGGCGGCTTTATGATGAATTCCCAAGAATTAGAAACAGCCTTGCGTGTCGGAACGCCCTTTGTCACCATAATTTTCAATGATGGTGGCTATGGGTTAATTGAGTGGAAGCAAGAAAATCAATTTGGTAAAGGAAACTCATCATTTGTGCATTTTAGCAACCCTGATTTTGTTAAATTTGCCGAAAGCATGGGTTTAAAAGGCTACCGAGTTGAATCAGCTTTAGATTTGATTCCCACTTTGAAAGAAGCCCTCGCTCAAGATGTACCCGCAGTAATAGATTGTCCCGTAGATTATCGGGAAAATCATCGCTTTAGTCAAAAAGCCGGCGAGTTGAGTTGCGGGGTGTAATAAATATTGTAGAGACGCGATTAATCGCGTCTCTACAAGAGTTAGGCAGGGTAAGCTCATCTAATTTGGTATAAGAGGATGTTTTAAAAGTATTTAGCTGTGATTTTAGGCACTTGTCGATCCCCCCTAACCCCCCTTCAAAAGGGGGAAGAATCAAAGTCCCCCTTTTGAAGGGGAGCCACTGCGGTCTTGGGGTCTCCCAAAGTGAAGCAAGTGGCGTGGATTTAGGGGGATCTAGAACGTTTTGATACCAACAATCAGACTTTTAAAACATCCTCTTAAAATTAGGGTGCTAAATCACCTATTTAGGGGTGCGATCGCCGACGGTGGGCGGTTACGCCATCGCAGCCAAATAACTGTTTTTATTGAGAATATAGCTCTGTAACTGAGAATTCGATCTAACAATAACTAGCTAATTAGAGGGCTGATTTATTATTGGTGTCTACAGACACGCTCTCTTTCACTTGGTGTCTAAGTCGTGTCTGTAGCGGTGTCTGCCAATGTCTCTACGGTATAAGCGTTTCAAGTTTTAGTGTCTGTGGTGTCTGGTGTCCGATATCCGCGAAAAAAGGGTTTTTGGGAGCAGATACCACAGACACTAAGCGCAGCTAAATTTGATTGAGCTTGATAACAGCAAATATTGCATCTAAAGGTTGATGCTGGGTACGTAAAATATCATAGGCGCGATCGCTCAACCTAAAGTGACTTATACTAATTCCAGTCCACCTTGATAACCGGTGACGATGCGTCCACCATCCTTGAGGATGTGGATTTCTATCTGGTCGCTAGCCCAAGTAATCTGGTCTTGAAAAGCGGGGCTTAACACACGAACCCGTTGATTGCTAGAAGAAACTGGAGAGTTAGGAGAATTAATTGCCAGAGATTGGACAAAAGGCCCGTCAATCAGGATATCAAGTTGTTCTAATAATTCTTGGGAACCTGGCGGCGCAGATTGAGACTGTAGTTGCTTGAGAGTGAACCCAGAAAAAGACATTACATTTAACCCAGCAGCTTTTACCTTACGGGCTAAAGACGCTAGTGCAGTTGCTTGCCAAAAGGGTTCTCCACCAGAAAATGTTACACCAGTGTTGTGCGGATTGCTGAGAATATTTTCGGCAAGAGTATCAACAGCAATCAGTTGGTTAGCCTCAAATGACCAAGAGTTAATATTAAAGCAGCCAGGACACTCACGAAGACAACCTTGTACCCAGACAACTGCACGACAACCAGGGCCATTAACTTCCGATCGATCGACGTAACCCATAATGTTGAGATAGCCAGGGGGAATATCCATGAGTGCTAGCGATGGGTCAGTTGGCTTAATTTCCATCTCTTTAACTCCTTCCTTTTAGCCATTGCCTCTTAACCGTTAACTATAGCGGATCGACCGTTAGATAACTGTGACAATTAATGATTAATCTCTCAAAAACTTGATGGGATTTTGAAAAGTCCGCTTTAACTGACTAGACTGAAGTTAATTGCCCAACTAGTATCGATCCTTTTATAGATAAAATCCATGACTCAACAAACTTCTAGAATTTGTATCCTTGGTGGGGGCTTTGGTGGTCTTTATACAGCCTTGCGCTTAAGCCAGTTACCTTGGGAATCTACGCAAAAACCCGAAATTGTTTTAGTAGATCAAAGCGATCGCTTTCTATTCTCCCCTTTACTTTACGAATTACTCACTGGCGAACTGCAAACCTGGGAAATTGCCCCACCCTTTGAAGAGCTTTTACAAGGCACTGGGGTGCGTTTTTATCAAGGGGTTGTCTCTGGAATTGACATCGACCAGCAACGGGTAAATATACAAGAAGGACCACAAATCCCTTACGATCGCTTAGTGCTGGCGTTAGGAGGTGAGACACCGCTAGATTTAGTCCCCGGTGCAACAGCTTACGGCTACACATTCCGCACTATCTCTGATGCCTATCGTTTAGAAGAACGCCTGCGATTTTTAGAAGAATCCGATGCTGATAAAATTCGGGTGGCAATTATTGGCGCTGGCTACAGCGGTGTAGAGTTAGCCTGTAAGTTAGCTGACAGACTCGGTGAAAGAGGACGCTTTCGGATCGTTGAAATTGCCGACCAAATTTTGCGAACTTCCCCAGAGTTTAACCGGGAAGCAGCAAAAAAAGCAATAGAAGCCCGTGGCATATTTGTCGATTTAGAAACCAAAATCGAATCAATAGAGCAAGATAGCATTTCACTAGAGTACAAAAACCAGTTAGATACGATTCCCGTAGATTTGGTAATTTGGACTGTGGGAAATAAAGTTGCGCCCGTAGTGAAATCTCTTCCCCTCAAGCAAAACGAGCGCGGTCAAATCAGCACTACACCCAATCTGCAAGTAATCGATCGTCCAGAAATCTTTGCCTTGGGAGATTTAGCAGACTGCCATGATGTTGAAGGACAGCAAGTTCCCGCCACGGCACAAGCGGCTTTTCAACAAGCTGATTATACTGCTTGGAATATCTGGGCAAGTCTTACTAATCGTCCCCTCCTTCCCTTCCACTACCAACAGTTAGGAGAAATGATGGCATTAGGTAAAGACAACGCCACCCTTACTGGTTTGGGAATTAAACTAGATGGGCCTTTGGCATCCGTCGCCCGTCGGATGGCTTATTTATATAGACTGCCAACTTTAGACCATCAACTCAAAGTTGGTTTTAATTGGCTGGTGCGTCCAATCATAGAGACACTTTCTCGGTAACTTAAAATTGGGAATGGGAAATGGGGATGGGGCATTGGTAAAAAACTAAGACATTTATCATGATTTGCTTTATTTCCGCCAATTTACTTAGCAGGTGCTAGACTCTACCCACAGAAGCTTTTAACAAGCCAAAATCTAACATTCAACATTCAAAATCTTCAAACTTTGATGGAACAACCGAAAGTTATTTTTTTAGATGCTGTGGGTACACTCTTCGATGTTAAAGGCAGTGTGGGTAAAGTTTATAGTCAGATAGCCGAGGAATTTGGTGTTACAGTTCCGGCCGAAACATTGAATACAGCCTTCATCAAAAGCTTTAAAGCAGCGCCGCCGCCGATATTTCCAGATGCAGAACTGCAAGATATTCCTCAACGCGAGTTTGATTGGTGGCGGATAATCGCCCTGAACACTTTTGAAAATGCAGGTGTTCTCAAGGAATTTTCTGACTTTTCGGCTTTTTTTAGCGAACTTTACATCCACTTTGGCACTGGCGAACCGTGGTTTGTCTATCCTGATGTTTTACCAGCTTTAATCAACTGGCGGCGGTTAGGGATTACTTTGGGCGTACTATCCAATTTTGATTCCCGAATTTACTCAGTATTGCAAAGTTTGGGATTGAGAGAGTTTTTTACCTCCGTTACCATTTCTACCCAGGTGCGTGCAGCTAAACCCGACCCGCAAATTTTTGCTATTGCCTTAGATAAACATAAATGTTCTCCAGAGGCAGCATGGCATATTGGCGATAGCATTGTAGAAGACTACTATGCAGCTAAAGCAGCTGGACTCAGAGGCGTTTGGATCGATCGTCAGTAGATCGCAAACTTTCACAAACTTTCGCAAAAATTACAGCTTCAGCCCAGTTAATCGGCTAACAGGATTTGTTAAGGGAACTCCAAAAAATAAATTATTCAATTTGTCTACTCAACTAGACTTCTTTCTTCCTTGTCTCCCTTGTCTTGCTTGTCCCCCTTGTCCCTCTGCGACGGAATATTTTTTTACTTGGAAATCCCTAAGAGCGATCGCCTGATGAAAAATAAGAGAGATGGTGAAGAGTTAAGATTTGAAACATCCGCCTCAAAACTCTGTTCATCTCAATTCCCAATGCTCAATTCCCAATTTCCAATGCTGGCCTAAGACTCGTATGATCGAGATATCAGGAAAACATAACAGCCAGACTTTTACCGCAAAACATGGGCAGTATTTGGGAAATCGATTTTTACTCTCGTCCAATTCTGGATGCTAATCAGAAAAAAATTTGGGAAGTTTTAGTCTGCGAAAGCCCCTTGGATATCGGCACAAAACCAGATTCTTTGTTTCGCTATGCTCAATATTGTCCCAGTACCCAGGTAAATTCGGGCTGGTTGCGGACAGCATTGCAGGAGGCTATTGACCAAGCTGGAAAAGCACCAATTAAAATCCGCTTTTTCCGTCGCCAAATGAACAACATGATTACTAAAGCCTGCCAAGATATAGGCATTCCCGCCCAGCCTAGCCGCCGCACTTTGGTTCTCAACCAATGGTTACAAGAGCGCATGGAGGAAGTGTATCCTCAAGAACCAGGGTATCAAGGAGGGACTAATCCCTCAGTCCGCTTGGAAAAACCTTTGCCGCAACGTTTACCAGATGCTTTAGAAGGACAACAGTGGGTATTTGTTACCTTAGATGCTGCGGATTTTGCAGAGATGCCAGAGTGGGAAATTGGCTTTGGTGAAGCTTTCCCTTTAGAGTTGGCGAAAGTTTCACCCGAAGCCCGGATTCCTGGTATTTTGATTTTCTCACCGAGAGCGTTACCCTTGGCTGGCTGGATGTCTGGTTTGGAGTTGGCTTTTTTGAGATTTGATACCAGTGAAGAGGCGAGATTGCTTTTAGAAACCGGTGTTAATGAAAGCTGGATTGTGGCAAATATCAAAAAACCTCAAGTCTTAGCAGAGGCTAAAGGTTTTGAAGAAGCCAAGCAAAAAGCTAACGGAGTGCATTTTATTGGTGTGCAGTCCGATCCCAAAGCACAATCTTTTGCTGGTTTTTGGCTGTTGCAAGAGATTAATCTTTGAAAATGGGGACTGGGGATTGGGG
>NZ_NOLI01000158.1:0-17769 GCF_002245975.1 Nostoc sp. 'Peltigera membranacea cyanobiont' 213
CTTCAAAGATTTTGGCGGCGAAACTCGGCGGGATTGAGGCGCATGGGTTTTTCTGGGTTCCAGATTCCTTGGCCCATGAGTCTAGCCCATTGTTGGGCACGTTCTAAACGCTGGTCATATTTGTGGTTAGGCGATCGCCCAACAAACATTGCATTCCCTTGTTTGACTAATTCTTCATTCAACAACACCTTATTTTTCCACACATAAGCGAGAGTTCGCCCGATTTTGTCTTTTGCTTCTAAATCAAACTCCAAGGTTACTGATTCTTCCGCACCACCAATTAGATTCTCTAACTGTTCCTTTGCCTCTTCTCCCCAGGGCCTCTGTCGCAAATCTGGTGCATCAACGCCAACTAACCGCACTTGGGAAATCAAATTCGGTTGTTCAGCCATACCTAACACTTCCAAACTTTGCCCACTAACTACCCGCGCTACCTTTACCTGAGCCTGATTATTTGGCAGTTGGTTTTTACTTTGGCAACTCACCAATAGCAATAAGCAAACCAAAATAGCTATTTTTCGCACCCAGCTACCAAGACTCACAACCATCAAACATTCTCCTATGGCAGCTGCTGCACCTAAAAAGCAGAACCTCTTGCCCCCTGCCCCCTGCCTCTTACCCCCTGCCTCCTCCAATTGTTTATTCCTCATCTAACGGTAAACCCGCTTTAACTTTCCCCCTAGCAAAATAGCGTCCAAACTGGAGTTCGTAGACTTCATCTTCGTCTTGTGTCTCCACTTCCAAGTCAGAACGGGGATAACTCACACACAACAAGGCATAACCTTGACGACGTAAATCTGGCGACAATCCGATCGCCTCTGGTTGATAAATTTCTCCCGACAAAACCCTTACAGCGCAAGCGGTGCAAGCCCCGTTACGGCAGGAAAACGGTAGTTCCACCCCTTGTTTTTCGCCTGTGTGCAGGATGTAGCGGTCTTCTGGCACTTCTAGGGTGTATGTTTTACCGGTGGCGCGATCGCGAACTTTAATTGTGTATGTACGAGACATCTGGATTTGCGTTGTGGAATTAGGACTTTCAGATTCAATCTAAGAATATCTTTCTTTATCTTTGCATTTTCTGGGATTCTATAGTAAGATCGTAACCTGTGGCACCTGGAGAGGTGGCCGAGTGGTTTAAGGCGCAGACCTGGAAAGTCTGTTATGCAGAAATGTATACGAGAGTTCGAATCTCTCCCTCTCCGTTTTGAAACCTAGTTTAAATATATAGTTTGAACCAGACTTCTACAAATAGTCTGGTTAAATAAATAGCCGGATATTGCCAAATATATTATTAAAATTGCTTTGAAAGTGTTTTCGTGTAGCCGTTCTCTTCAGCAAGCTAGGCGCGGCTTTCCCCAAAAAAGGTATCGGACAAACCAGGCAGTTTTGAGCCTTTCTTCTATATTTAGCCCACTATACCAGTGGTTTACACAGGATTAACGATACCTATTAGTACCCGCACAATCTAGCGGGAGGTAACATTTGTTTATTTTTCATTCATAATTGAGCCATTTTGTAAAGTCGCCAAACTCCTACTTTACTAAGGTGACAGCCTGATGAAACGATCGGGTAAATTAAGATAAGTAAAGAAAATGCTTTGAACTCAATGACAGCTCTCAGCTTACAAGAAATTTCTACTCAGTTAGAAAGTCCGAACTTACGCGATCGCATGGTAGCTCTTGCCAATCTGCGTCATGTTTCTCCTGAAGATGCAGTCCCTTTGATTAAAAAGGTACTAGACGACGAATCTTTGCAACTGCGATCGATGGCAATATTTGCCCTTGGAATCAAGCCAACGCCAGAATGTTATTCAATTTTGGTCAAAATTCTCGAAAATGACCCTGATTATGGCATCCGCGCTGATGCTGCTGGTGCTTTAGGATATTTGGGCGATGCCAGAGCCTTTGAAGTGCTTTCACGGGCGTTTTATGAAGATACTGATTGGCTAGTACGCTTTAGTGCAGCTGTTTCTCTAGGTAACATTAAAGATCCCCGTGCCCGTCAACTTCTTCTTCAGGCATTGGATAGCAAAGAAGTAGTATTGCAACAAGCTGCAATTTCTGCGCTCGGAGAAATTAAAGATATTGAATCTGTCGATCAAATTCTGCGCTTTGCCCAATCAGATGATTGGTTAGTTAGGCAGCGTTTGGCAGAAGCCTTGGGTAATCTCCCTACTCCCAAGAGTGTCTCAGCTTTAAAATATTTAGAAAAAGACAATCATTTTAACGTTGCTGAGGCAGCTAGAATTGGCCTCAAGCAGCTTGAGGAAATGGGCAATCAAGCTTAATAATATTAGAGCTTCCTGCTACCTTTTAATAATTAAGTGGGAATTTTAGCATTTTGATGCAGGGTAATTTGATTCATGAATATTGAAGAGTTTTTTCAGTTAAGTGCTGGTAAATGGTTTTCTCATCGAACTAGTCAACATTTGGCTTTCAATGAATCTGAAAATAGTAAGTCAGACATCATCATTGAGACGCTGGCAGTAGATCGTCCAGAAGTAATCAAACTCTGTCAACAGTACGAAGTTAATCCTAGTTCCGCCTCCTGTGCTATCAAAATTAACTGGAATGGCACAATGGAAAAGGATCAAACAAAACATAGTGGTTCAACTGTGTTAGTTTCAGTACCCGATGCAGATAATGGGTCTGAAGGCAAGTTACTGCGGGAAATAGTTGATGCTGAGAAAACTCCAGTTGCTGGACACTATAAATTTGACAGTGATGGTGCTTTAATCCTAACTATAGAAGATGAAAACATCAGGTCAGAAGAACGCCTGTGGTTTGCTAGCCCCAATTTACGAATGCGGGTAAATGTCCTCAAGAGTTTTGGTGGATTTAGTATTACTTCCTTCACCTCTGAGATTCGGATGGGTGGTTTTCCACCTGCTGCGAAGGCTTCCGAGGCGGCTAATTCAGTATCGAGTTAGTTGTAATTCCCACTGCTTATCGCCGATTTACGTAAAACTATACGCGTTCAGGGGCAATTCATGGATTGTCCCTACCTAAAAATCAGGGTTTAGTTAAATTGTGTCCTGGCTAGTAATTGCTTCCATATTGAAGCATGGGATACTCGAAAAAACTAGTTAACATTGAACCTGGAAATTATTAAAGAAGAATTCAGAACTCAGGAGTCAGAATCGGCTAAACCTTAGCTATCCGCTAACAGAATAAATCAGTGGTGGGACTGAATCTCCCAGTCCGTTGATATTTTTTAAATCTGCAAAAAGTTAGCGATCGCTTGCGGTAATGGCAAAATAATTACAATCAACAAAGCCATTGCCAGTAATCCCCCAATATCGCGTTTGTTATCCAGTTCAGTCACATCATTCAGTGCCGGCTCATCAATCAACGGCATAAATAATAAGATAATCGCCCACATCAAAAATTCTTCCCGAACTAACGAAAGTAATAGCAAGAGAATACGAGCAACTTGCCCAATGACGATCGCAGTTCGTTGTCCAAACATTGCATGGACAATATGACCTCCATCTAATTGTCCCACAGGCATTAAATTTAAAGCTGTGACAATTAGTCCCAAAAAACCAGCTACTGCAACTGGATGCAAATCAAGGGCTGATTTTGCCGTTAGCTGACTTCCTAAGGCTATTTTCGAGAGTAGTGCTAGTAAGATTGAATACTTGGGATTCAGGGCATCAGGATTCAAAAGTCGGGTTTTTTCAGTTAGAGAAACTATGTCAGAATGAGCCAAGCCCCATATTAGTAATGGCAAGGTGGCGACAAAGCCTGCAATTGGCCCAGCGATACTAATGTCAAATAAAGCTTTGCGGTTAGGAATGGGACTACGCATCTGAATAAATGCACCAAAAGTTCCCAAGAAGAAAGGTACGGGAATAAAGTAAGGTAAGGTGGAGCGAATCTTGTAGGATTTAGCTGTCAAATAATGCCCAAGTTCGTGAATGCCCAAAATAGTCATCAGTCCGAAAGCATAAGGTAATCCCTTAAATAGGACATCTGGGTTAGATAGAACTTTGAACAAAGAGCTAATTTCCCAAAGAGGCGGAAGAGAAACACCAGCAATTTCCATTCCCACCAAGGTAGTAGTTATCAAAGTAGCTACTAGTAATAGAAGTGCTAATCCTGGTCGAGTTAAGCGTTCCTGGTCGCGTTGTGGTGTATTTTTATCCTTAGCAGCTTGAGTGTTGGGAACCAGCACAAAGAAAGGTTTGCCATTGAAACCTTCTTGAAAAATCAGCAGGAAGCGATCGCCAAATTGTGCTTCAATATTAGTCTTAATCTGCTGGTAGGCGTTGCTAGCTTTAGTTCGCAATTGACCGCGGCAAATTACGGATTGTGGTCGATACTCAATATTCTGAACGTAGTATACAGACCAAGGAAAACAATTTCGCAGTTGGGTTTCTTCCGCTGGCTCAATGGGACGCACTATTGGTTCTGCGGTAGGTTGGATAGTCGGCTGTGATTCTGAGGCTTGGGCTTGGGCTTGGGTCTGTGTATCTGTTGGCACTCTCCGCCCCCATTGAAACAAGATCCAGTACAACAGTGTGCAGACAAATAACGACGAGACGATCAGCCCTGGTGGTGGAGGTAGTTTAGTTCCGTACATCAGCGTCCATCCACTCAACAGCAATGCTGGTGTCATTAAAACCAGCCATAACAACCATACTGGCGTGCGGGTGATGTTAGCGACGCTTTGCTGCACCATTAGATAAGTAGCTAGCCCCAGTAGGAGGAGAAACAAAAACCAAAATCCCATATTATCTTCAGTAATTTTGACAAAACACCCTACCAGTAGCTTTAGCACCATAGCATTAACTACAAAGTAGACCTCAAACCCCAAGTTTTTTACGAACGGTTAACAGTGCTATGGAATTTTTGGGAATTTCCCCACTGTAACTAGATTATCCACAACTCCTGAGTCGGTTCTTTTATTATGTGTCCTTTACCTCAACACCCAAGTCATACAACTAAGCCACCACGGTCTGTGTTCGTTGACGAAGTACCTAGCGGAAGTTCTCTGCAATCGGAATTCGCACAAGAGAGCATTTTTGCTTTTCCACCCAATCGGGACACATTAGGAGGAACCTCTTATTTTATTGTAAGAAATGAAGGCAATATCCTCATAGATTGCCCTGCCTTAGATCGAACAAATCAAGATTTTTTAGCCGCGCATGGAGGTGTGCGTTGGTTATTTCTTACCCATCGCGGCGCTATTGGCAAGGCCGCTGAAATTCCGCAAACCTTTGACTGCGAGGTGCTGATACAAGAACAAGAAGCTTATTTATTACCAGGCGTAACCGTAACTACTTTTAGTCAGGAATTCACTCTTGATGCTGCAACACAAGTAATTTGGACACCAGGTCATTCTCCCGGCTCATCTTGCCTATACTACGGTCAGCTTGGAGGTATATTGTTTTCTGGTCGCCATTTAGTTCCTAATCATAAGGGTGAGCCAGTACCATTACGCACAGCTAAAACTTTTCACTGGCGGCGACAAATTAAGAGTCTTCAGTTCTTATTAGAACGTTTTACACCTGAAACACTCTGCTACGTTTGTCCGGGAGCGAATACAGGTTTTCTCAGAGGGAAGCGTGTCATAGATCGAGCTTATCAACACTTAGCCTCTCTGGATTTATCAACTTTGCTGCCGATAGAGTCTCTACTTTAAGATTTATCAAGGATCAAAAACTCGTTTACGAAGCTCAAAGACCGGTCTGTTAGTCCCGAATGCCCAATACCCAACACCTATCTCTTTTCTAACGCTTGTTAAGCAAGATGTCGTCTGGGGAATTATAAGCCTTAGACAAGAAATTATGGTAAAAAATTATGAGTGCAAGAGCTGATGCAACTTTAAGGATCGCTGGCTATCAAATCATAGAGCAACTCTATTTAGGTTCTCGGACTTATGTGTATCGGGCAGTACGAGAATGCGATCGCCAACCAGTTGTCATCAAGCTCTTAAAACGAGAATATCCCAGTTTTAGCGAATTAGTCCAGTTTCACAACCAATATGCGATCGCCAATAACCTAGATATTC
Source organism: Nostoc sp. 'Peltigera membranacea cyanobiont' 213 (assembly GCF_002245975.1). Lineage (NCBI taxonomy): Bacteria > Bacillati > Cyanobacteriota > Cyanophyceae > Nostocales > Nostocaceae > Nostoc > Nostoc sp. 'Peltigera membranacea cyanobiont' 213. The sequence goes on from NZ_NOLI01000158.1 coordinate 6,016, forward strand.
CTGGTATCATTAAACCCTACAACTTAGAACCTTATCATAATGGGTATGTCATGGTCATGGAGGACTTTGGTGGCATTTCCTTGCGACAATTTACCCAAAAGCGACCACTAACCTTAGAGCAATTTCTTCCTATTGCCTTGCAATTACTAGACACCTTACACCAGTTACATCAACAGCGTGTCATTCACAAAGATATTAAACCAAGCAACATCCTGATTCATCCTGATACCAAAGAAATCAAGCTGATTGATTTCAGTATTGCCTCACTTTTACCACGAGAAACCCAGGAGATCCAAAATCCCAACGGATTGGAGGGAACACTAGCCTATCTATCGCCAGAGCAAACTGGACGGATGAACAGGGGCATTGACTACCGCAGCGACTTTTATTCATTAGGTGTGACTTTCTTTGAACTACTGAGTGGACAATTGCCCTTTGATTCTCATGAAGCGATGGAGTTGGTGCATTGCCACATTGCAAAGGTTCCACCCTTTCTCTGCGATTTCAACCCCGATTTGCCCTTAATGTTGGGAGAGATTGTCCGCAAACTGATGGCGAAGAATGCCGAAGATCGCTATCAGAGTGCAATGGGAATTAAACATGACCTAGTGACTTGCTTAGAACAGAGACAAGAAACAGGCAAACACACCTGGTTTAATTTGGGACAGCGAGATATTAGCGATCGCTTTCTTATACCCGAAAAACTCTACGGACGGGAATCAGAAGTACAGACGCTACTGGAGGCATTTGGCTATATTGCCAATGGTGGCTCCCAACTGATGCTAGTGGCAGGTTTCTCTGGTATTGGCAAAACCGCAGTTGTCAATGAAGTGCATAAGCCGATTGTCCGGTGGAACGGCTACTTTATCAAGGGCAAGTACGACCAATTTAACCGCAGCACTCCTCTATCTGCTTTTGTGCAAGCCTTTCGTGACTTGATGGGACAGTTGCTTAGTGAAAGCGATACTCTACTTGAGCAATGGCAAAAAAAGATTCTAGCAGCAGTTGGAGAGAATGGGCAAGTTTTGATCGAGGTGATTCCTGAACTGGAACAGATGCTCGGCAAACAGCCCCCCATCACTGAACTATCGGGTGGTGCAGCACAGAACCGTTTCAATTTACTGTTCCAAAAGTTTATTCAGGTGTTCACAACAAGAGAGCATCCCTTGGTGATGTTTCTCGATGATTTGCAGTGGGCTGATTCGGCATCGCTCAATTTGCTGAAGTTGTTGATGAGCCAGAGTGATAGCGGCTATCTATTGATTATTGGCGCATACCGCGATAACGAGGTATTTGCCGCTCATCCACTGATGTTGACAATAGATGAAATTGAAAAAGCATCCTCCTGTGTTAAGACTTTGACCTTAGTTCCCTTAAGTCAAACAGATGTCAACGATTTAATCGCCGACTGCCTCAGTTGTACAACTGCACAAGCATTGCCGTTGACAGAATTGGTTTATCAAAAAGCCAAAGGTAATCCCTTTTTCACAACTCAGTTTCTGAAAGCGCTGCATGAGGATGGGCTGATTACCTTTGATTGGGAGTTAGGTTCTTGGCAGTGTGATGTAGGGCAGGTGCGATCGCTAGCTCTCACCGATGATGTGGTGGAATTTATCACCCAACAACTTCAGAAGTTGCCCGACATCACTCAAAATATTTTGAAACTGGCAGCCTGTATTGGCAATCAGTTTGATTTGGCGACATTGGCGATCGTTTCTGAAAAGTCGCAGACTCAAGCCGCTTCGGACTTGTGGAAAGCATTGCAAGAAGGATTTATCATTCCAACTAATGAAGTCTACAAGTTTTATCAAACTGAAGCTTCAGCCGCCACTATCCAAACCTCAACACAGAAGGTTGACACCTGTGTTTATAAATTTTTACACGATCGCGTCCAGCAAGCTGCTTATTGCCTAATTCCAGACCAACAAAAACAGATCGCGCACCTAAAAATTGGGCAACTATTACTGACTCATACGCCCGTTGCCGAACAAGAGGAAAAACTGTTTGAAATTGTTAACCAACTTAATATCGGCAAATCTCTGATTGTCGATCTCTCTGAGCAAATAGAACTCGCCCAACTCAATCTGAAAGCTGGAAAAAAAGCCAGAGCCGCAACTGCCTATACAGCCGCATTTGAGTATTGCACTACAGGAATCGCCTCGTTAGCTGAGGATATGTGGCAAACGCAGTATGACTTAACCTTAGCCCTCTACGAAACTGCCACTGAAACCGCTTACCTGATCGGCAACTTTCAGCAGATGACACAATTGGCAACAGCGATTATAGAACACTCTCGAAACCTGTTGGATACGGTCAAGGTTTATGAAGTTCAAATTCAAGCTGCTCAAGCCCAACATGAATTTATAGAGGCAGTGCAGATTGCTCTGAAGATTGTAGAGCGTCTAGGTACGAGTTTTCCAGAGGAACCCAGTCAATTAGATATTGCACAGGCATTCGAGGCGACTAAATCGATTCTGGCTGGAAGGCAACTTGTGGACTTAATGACTCTGCCCGAAATCGAAAACCCTAATAAATTAGCGGTTATCAGGATTCTTGCTGCTGTCTCTTCTGCTGCCTTTGTTGTCAGTCCAGCGCTCTTACCGTTTATTGTTCTCGAGCAGGTAAATTTATCAGTTCAATATGGCAATACCTCATTTTCTGCCATTGGCTATGCTTACTATGGATTGATCCTTTGTGGGATGGTAGGAGAGATTGACTTTGGCTATGAGTGTGCCCAACTAGCACTTTTGTTACTCGAACATTTCAATGCCAAAGAACTAAAATCCAGAGTCTATGTCGGAATTTATTGTAGTGTGTGGCATTGGAAAGAGCCGCTCAATAACTCCTTACCGTTTCTCCGAGAAGGCTACGAAGTTGGATTGGAAACGGGAGATTTAGAATCGTCTGCTATTTGCGGATTCATTTACATCTCATACTGTTGGTTTATGGGCAAAGAACTAAGCAATCTCAGCCGAGAGAGCGCTGCCTTCCGAGATCAGCTTGCACACCTCAACCAAGAAGGTCTTACCAGTCATCTGACCGTTTTTCAGCAAGCAATTTTGAATATGATTGGCGATTCTGCTGAACCTTGGCAGCTTAGTGGAGATGCTTTTAATCGAGAGGTAATTATACCAGCCCTCCAGCGATCGGGCGATCGGACTGCGCTGTATTATTTCTATGCCAGCCAACTTGGTTTGTGTTACATGTTTGGCAAATTTGAGTTGGCGGTGGAAAATGCGATCGCTGCTGAAAACTATATAGATGGCGCTACAGGCTTATTCATAGTTCCGCTCTGCTACACCTATGATTCTCTCGCTCATCTGGCAATCTATGCTCAGGTTTGTGAGGCAGAACAGCAAGACATTCTGCAACGGGTGGCTAAAAATCAGGAAAAGATGAAAAAGTGGGCTGAACATGCTCCAGAAAATTACCTGCACAAGTTTTATCTAGTGGAGGCGGAACGAGAGCAAGTGCAAGGCAACAAAGCCGAGACAATAGATTTGTCCGATCGCGCGATCGCTCTTGCTAAAAAACACGGCTATATCCAAGAAGAAGCACTTGCCAACGAGCTAGCTGCTAAATTTTACCTCGACTGGGGCAAAGAACGAATAGCTCAGGAATACATGACTCAAGCCTACTACGGCTATGCTCGTTGGGGTGCAAAAGCTAAAGTTGCCGATTTGGAAAAACGCTATCCCCTATTACTTGCCCCCATTCTCCAACAAACCTCTTCTTTCTCAACTAACGAAACTATCTTCGCCTTAGAAAGTGTCACCTCCACTAGTTCTGCCACTTCTAGCAGTAGTAGCATTTCTATTGCTTTAGATTTAGCTACCATTCTCAAAGCTTCTCAAACCCTTTCTGGCGAAATCGAACTCGAAAAACTGCTTTCGGTATTACTGCATATCGTCATTGAAAATGCGGGGGCTGATAAGTGTGTATTCATGCTTTTGGAGTCAGGGCGTTTAATGATTCAGGCGCTAGCACAGCTTTCCTTTAGCCCTGTAAAAAACAAGCAAATTACCCACATCAATTTTGACTCAATGTTGCTCAACCCAGAGCCTGTTGAAGACTCTCTGGATCTGCCAGTTGGCTTAATTAATACTGTCAAACGCAGCTTACAACCAGCAGTGATTGCTGATGCTACGGCGCATCCGCAATTAATCAATGATTCCTACATTCAACAACAAAAGCCCAAGAGTATCTTGTGCAGCCCAATTTTGCATCAGGGTAAGTTGCTTGGCGTGTTGTACTTAGAAAACAATTTAGCAACTGGAGCCTTTACAAGCGATCGCGTCGAACTGCTCAACTTACTTTGCGCCCAAGCGGCCATTTCTCTAGAAAATGCCCGACTTTTTGAGCGAGAACAGGAAAAATCCCAGTCATTACAAGCATCACTAGCACAATTAAAACAGACCGAAGCATCTTTAGCTAAAGAACGAGAGTTCTTGAATGCCATCATTCAAAATATTTCAGATGGAATTGTTGTTTGTGATGCTAGTGGCAAATTGACCCTATTTAACAAAGCAACTTGTGAATTTCATGGCTTACCAGTAGAATCATTACCACCAGAAGAATGGGCAGAACACTTCAATCTCTATCAGCCTGATGGTCAAACACCTCTATCAACAACCGAAATTCCTTTGTTTCGCGCTTTCCAAGGAGAAAATGTCGAAAATGTTGAAATGATCATTGCACCGAAGTATGGTTCTACGAGAATCTTGTTAGCAAGTGGACAAGCGATTATTGATGCTTCGGGTAACAAACTTGGTGCAGTAGTTGTGATGCGAGATATTAGCGATGCCTATCGCCAAACTATGCAACGCAAACAAGCAGAACTTGACTTACGCCAAAAGTCACTCGATTTGCAACAAGCACTAAACGATCTACAAAATGCCCAATTACAAATAGTCCAAAGTGAAAAAATGTCAGCTTTGGGTAATTTAGTTGCTGGTGTAGCTCATGAAATGAATAATCCTTTAGGTTTCATTGCTGCTAGTCTCAAACAAGCTAAACCCACTGTTGCTGATATTGTTAAGCATCTCAGGCTATATCAAGAAAGCTTCCCTAATAAAAGTGATAAAATCGCCGAACATGCTGAAGATATTGACTTGGATTATAGCTTAGAAGACTTGCCCGAAATTATTGATTCTATGTCTATGGCGTGTGACAGACTCAAAAATATCAGCACCAGTTTAAGAACTTTCTCCCGTGCCGATCGAGATTATAAAGTACCGTTTAATATCCATCAAGGAATTGATAGCACAATTTTAATTTTGAAACATCGCCTAAAGGCGAACGATCGGTGCCCCGCGATTGAAGTAATAAGAAACTATGGAAAGCTACCCCAAATTGAATGTTTTCCTGGTCAATTAAATCAGGTATTTATGAACATTTTGGCTAATGCTATTGATGCCTTAGAAGAATCTAATCATGAACGCACATTTGAGGAAATTAAACTAAATTGTAATTGCATTAAAATTACCACTTTACGAGAAGACAAGTATGTAAAAATTATCATCGCTGATAATGGCAAGGGAATTAATGAATCAGTTCTACAAAAGATTTTTGACCATCTATTTACTACAAAAGCTGTAGGTAAAGGGACGGGTTTAGGGTTGGCGATCGCACGGCAAATTGTCGAATCAACTCACAGTGGTAAATTAAGTTGTAACTCGGTTTTGGGTCTAGGTACTGAATTTATTATTGAAATTCCGGTGTAAATTTTGGTGATTTTTGCTAAACAATTTCAGGCATCTGGGAATACTAAATTTGGAAGCCTTAAAGATTTAGCACTATGGTTAGTACGAGAGTCAATATTCCTGGATACAAGGTTAGCGAAGAACTCTACAATGGTTCCAGAACCATAGTTTATCGAGGATATCGAGAGACTGACTCATTACCTGTAGTCATTAAATTGCTGAAAAATCCTTATCCGAGTTTCAGCGAACTCTTGTCATTTCGCAATCAATACACCATTGCCAAAAATCTTAACTCACCGCTAATCGTCCAAACCTATAGCCTGGAACCCTATCAAAATAGCTATGCGCTGGTTATGGAAGACTTTGGGGGAATTTCCCTCAAGGAATGGGGAATGGGCGGAAGGGGACAATCTTTACAGGAGTTTTTGGAGATAGCGATCGCACTCTGCAATACCTTAGATGTACTCTACCACGAGCGGATTATTCATAAAGATATTAAACCCGCCAATATTTTAATTAATCCAGAAACCAAACAAGTTAAATTAATTGACTTTAGTATTGCATCTTTACTACCACGAGAAACGCAAACACTAGTCAATCCCAATGTGCTAGAAGGAACACTAGCTTATATTTCTCCCGAACAAACAGGCAGAATGAATCGCGGAATTGACTACCGGACTGATTTTTATTCAATCGGTGTTACTTTTTACGAATTACTCACTGGAGAATTACCATTTGTCTCAAATGATGCAATGGAGTTAGTGCATTGTCACATTGCAAAAATTGCACCGTTAGTATGTGAAACTAATTTAGAAATTCCATCTGTAATATCAAAAATTGTCAGCAAATTGATGGCGAAAAATGCTAAAGATCGCTATCAAAGTGCATTGGGGCTGAAGTTTGATTTAGAAAATTGTTTACATCAGCTACAAGTTGATGGTATGATAAGCGGTTTTGAAATTGGGCAACGGGATGTGTGCGATCGCTTCATCATCCCTGACAAACTTTATGGACGAGAAACCGAAGTCGAAAACCTCCTCCAAGCATTTGAGCGAGTTAGCCTTGGCGCAACAGAAATGATTCTGGTAGCAGGTTTTTCGGGAATTGGTAAAACAGCGATTGTCAACGAAGTTCATAAACCGATTGTGCGCCAACGCGGTTATTTTATCAAAGGGAAATATGACCAATTTCAACGCAATATTCCCTTTAGTGCATTTGTGCAAGCATTCCGAGATTTAATCGGGCAACTGTTAAGCGAAAGCGATGCAAAAATTCAGCAATGGAGAAACGAAATATTATCAGCAGTTGGTGAAAATGGACAAGTAATTATTGAAGTTATCCCCGAATTATCAAGAATTATTGGCGAACAACCACCCGCCATAGAATTATCAGGAACATCGGCAGAAAATAGATTTAATTTATTATTTCAAAGTTTTACCCAAATATTTACCACTGCTGAACATCCCTTAGTAATATTTTTAGATGATTTGCAATGGGCAGATTCGGCATCACTGAAGTTAATGCAGCTTTTAATGGCTGATACAGGTCATCTTTTGTTAATTGGTGCGTACCGTGATAACGAGGTAAATCCAGTACATCCATTAATGTTGACTTTGAATGAGATTGAAAAAAACCAAACAACGATTAATACAATTACTTTAGCACCACTGAATCAAAAAACAGTCAATCAATTAGTTGCTGATACACTTAAATGTTCCCAGGATTTGGCATCACCTCTTTCTCAATTGGTGTTTCAAAAAACTCAAGGGAATCCGTTTTTTTCTATCCAGTTTTTGAAGGCATTACATCAAGAGCAACTGATTAAGTTTACCCCCTCTTGCCAAGGCAGGGCTACGGTAGGGTGGCAATGCGATCTTGCCCAAGTTAATCAACAGGCAGTTACAGATGATGTAGTTGAATTTATGGCGTTGCAGTTAGAGAAATTACCATTAGCAACCCAGAATATCCTCAAGTTAGCATCTTGTATTGGCAACCAGTTTGATTTAGCAACTTTGGCAATTGTTTCGGAACAATGCCAAATTGATGCGGCGGCTGCTTTGTGGAAAGCATTGCAAGAAGGGTTGATTTTACCGATTAGTGAGGTTTATAAATTTTATCAAGATTCGTCATTGGTCATTGGGCATTGGTCATTAGAAAATGACAAAGGACAAAGGACAGCTTCATATAGATTTTTACATGACAGAGTACAGCAAGCAGCTTATTTCTTGATTTCCGATGAACAAAAAACAGCAACTCATCTGAAAATTGGACAATTACTGAGAGAAAATTTGTCTGAATTAGAGATTGAAGAAAAACTCTTCGATCTGGTTGGGCATTTGAATTTAGGAATTGAGTTAATTAGTCAAGCAAGCGATCGCCAAGCCCTAGCTCAACTCAACTTCAAAGCTGGTACTAAAGCCAAAAATGCGACTGCATACATCGCCGCCAGAGTGTATTTCCAAACTGGGATCGCCTTACTCCAGCCCGACTGCTGGCAAACACAGTACGAATTAGCCTTGAACCTGCATTTGGCAGTAACCGAAGCCAGCTATTTAAATAGTGACTTTGAGAGCATGGAAGAGATGGCTGGAGTGGTTTTGCAGAACGCCCAGACCATTTTTGACAAAGTTAAAATCTACGAAATTAAAATTGTGGCACTAACGGCTCAGAGCCAAATATTAGAGGCGATCGCTGTTGGCGCAGATGTCCTGAGTCAATTAGGGGTGGATTTACCGAGTGCGCCAGAGTCAGCCCAAATCGACAAAGCCCTGGAATACCTAAAAGAGCAACTTCAAGGCAGAGAAATTCCTCAACTGATTGACTTACCCGTGATGAGCGATCGCTCTGCGATCGCCGCAATGCAATTATTAGGAATATTGTTTGCACCAGTATTACTGGGAAATCCGGGTTTAATGCCTCTGTTAAGTGCAACGATGGTGCGGTTGTCGCTCCAGTTTGGCAATACCCCCGCCTCGACGGTAGGATATGCGATTCACGGCATGGTGCTATGTGCTTTTTTGAGCGAAGTTGAAGCTGGCTACAAGTTTGGTCTTTTAGCTCTCTCGTTGCTGGAAAAATTGAACGAGCGGAGTATATGTCTCCCTTTAAGCTTCTTTGGGGCTTTCATCCAACATCGCCAGCAATCGTTTTTGGCAACCCTATCGACAATGAAAGATAGCTACACCAATGGTATGGAAACAGGCACTTTTCTGTACGCTGGCTACAGCATACAAGGTTACGGATATACAGCGCTGTTCGCTGGTGTAAATTTAAACACGTTGTCAGCCGAATTAGCTCCTTACAGTGTGGTTCTGACTCAGGCGAAACAAAATGCGGCGTGTATTTTATTGGATACAACGCGGCAAGTGCTGGAGAATTTGAGAGAAACAGTCAGCCAACCCCATCGCTTAATGGGCACTGCCTACGATGAAACAATTATGCTGCCAAAGCACCAGCAGGATAACGATTTCACCGCGATCGCCTACGCCTATACCTACAAGCTGATGCTTGCTGCTCTCTGGGGCAATTATCATGCTGCTCTTGACTATATCACCGGAATCAAGCCCTATTTTATGGCAGCAGCAGGGGCGGTACATATTCCCGTTTTCCATTTTTATACTGCCCTCACATACCTCGCACTCTTCCCCACCCAGCCAGAAACAGAGCAAGCCCAAACTCTTCTTGAGGCGCAAAACCACCAAACAATTCTGCATCAATGGGCAGAAAATGCCCCAATGAATCACTTGCATAAATGGTATCTAGTGGAGGCTGAACGGTATCGAGTGTTGGGTAAAAAAGCCGTAGCTAGTGAGTATTATGACGAAGCCATTGCTCTGGCTAAAACACATCAGTTTATTAATGAAGAAGCCTTAGCCAATGAACTGGCGGCAAAATTTTACCTTGACTGGGGCAAACAGCGGATCGCTGGGGAATACATGATTGAAGCCTACTACAGCTATATTCGTTGGGGTGCGAAAGCCAAAGTTGCTGACTTAGAAAGACGCTATCCCCAACTGCTTGCTCCCATCCTCCAGCAAACCCGTTCTTCCCTGTCAATTAATGAAACTGTCTTGGCACTGGGAAATGTCAGTTCCCGCACTTCCAGTAGCAATGTCTCTGTTGCTTTAGATTTAGCTGCCATTCTCAAAGCTTCTCAAACTCTGTCAAGCGAAATCGAACTCGAAAAATTGCTCTCAGTATTGCTGGCGATCGCCATTGAAAATGCGGGGGCTGATAAATGCGTATTAATGCTTTTGCAGGACAAGCGCCTATCGATCGAAGGGTCAATTAACCTGGGGACAGAGCCAATCGTGTTGCAGAGCCTTCCTGTTGAAGATAGCCAGGATATTCCCCTGAAGTTGATTTACAAAGTTTTGCACAACAGGCAGACCACTATGTTAATTGATGCAAGTGCCGATCCGACCTTAGCCAATGACCCTTATATTATTCGTCAGCTGCCGAAGAGTATCTTGTGTAGCCCGATTTTGCATCAAGGTAAGTTGATGGGCATTTTATATCTAGAAAATAACTTAGTGACGGGGGCATTTACGAGCGATCGCTTACAAGTTCTCAATTTCCTCACTACTCAAGCAGCAATTTCTCTAGAAAACGCATTATTATATCACAAATTAGAGGACTATTCGCATACTTTAGAGCAAAAAGTAGAAAAGCGCACCCAGGAAATCACAGAAAAAGCCACTCAGCTAGAATCAACACTGGAGAAACTTTACTCGGCTCAATCCCAACTAATTCAAGCCGAAAAAATGTCAGGTTTAGGACAATTAGTTGCTGGGATTGCTCATGAAATTAATAATCCGATTAATTTTATCTATGGCAACTTACAACCAGCTAGTGAATACGTTACATCTTTAATTGAATTAAATAATTTATATCAGGAACTTTATCCGCAACCATTGCCAGAAATTGCCGAAAAAATCGCCGATATTGAGCTAGAATTTATATCTAGTGATTTACAAAAGCTCCTATTATCGATGAGTGTAGGAGCAGATCGCATCCGTCAAATTGTGCTATCACTGCGAAACTTTTCCCGTTTGGATGAATCAGAAATAAAATCAGTAGACATTCATTCTGGTATTAATAGCACGTTGCTAATTTTGCAACATCGACTTCAAAATAATAGTAAACATCCAGAGATTGCAGTTATTCAAAAATATGGTCAACTCCCTTTAGTTAATTGTTATGCCTCTGCTCTAAATCAAGTATTTATGAATATTCTCAATAATGCCATTGATGCCTTAGAAGAATCAGATATAAATCGCCAACCGACTATTATAATTCAGACGGAATTTACAGAATCCAAAAAGATAGTTATCCGCATTGCAGACAACGGTATCGGGATGAGCGAGTCAGTGCAAAATAAGATATTTAATCCATTTTTTACGACAAAACCAGTAGGTAGTGGTACAGGTTTAGGATTATCAACTAGCTATTCGATTGTGGTAGAAAAACATGGGGGTAATTTAAGTTGCATTTCTGCACCAGGAGAGGGTACGGAATTTATCATTGAAATTCCGTTATAGTTTAGGGTTCAGATACCCGACAACTTTCATGAAGTCGGGGATCTTTTTTGGGAATACTAAATCTGGAAGTTTCGCAGATTTAGTAACATGGTGAGTATCTTTGTCAGTATTCCCGAATATCGCATTAGTGAAGAACTCTACAATGGTTCTAGAACCCTAGTTTATCGCGGTTATCAAGAGCTTGACCAAAAACCTGTAGTGATTAAACTGCTGAAAAATCCTTATCCGAGTTTCAGCGAATTGGTGCAGTTTCGCAATCAATATACCATTGCCAAAAATCTCAACTCACCTCTAATCATCCAAACCTATAGCCTGGAACCCTATCAAAATGGCTATGGACTGGTGATGGAAGATTTTGGTGGGATTTCCCTAAAAGATTATTTTACCTCTGTAAAGATGCAATATATCGCATCTCTACAAGAGTTTTTAGAGATTGCGATCGCCCTCTGCAATACCTTAGATATATTGTATCGAGAGCGGATTATTCATAAAGATATTAAACCCGCCAATAT
>NZ_NOLI01000159.1:0-17570 GCF_002245975.1 Nostoc sp. 'Peltigera membranacea cyanobiont' 213
CCAACCCCCTCCCCGCTCTTCGAGAGAGGGCTATGATATACCTCATTTGATTAGGAAAAGCTATATAACTATATTAAATAGCAGAAATTTAGCCAATGAGTGAAAAGGATTACAGAAAGACTGTCATCCAAACAGGGCAAAAAGTCAATTTTGTAGATATTGGCAGTTCATTTTTGCCTGCCTTTGAAAAGATAACGAGTGTTCTAGTCGTACCTTTTACTAAGGATGCTTTAATTGTATGCGCTCTCCTTGACCGTGGTATTGACCTCCCTGGGGGACATGTGCAGATAGGCGAATTTACTTTTGAGGAAACTGCAAGACGAGAAGTTACGGAGGAGGTAAAAGTAACTCTAGGAGAATTAAAACTTGTAAAATTCATCCAGTCTGATTTTTACGGTAGTCAACCTGAGCAGCTTACATACCTTGTGGTTATGACTGGATTTGTTGAGGAAATAATCTCTAACAATGGCTACAACGGTCTAAGCTTATGTACACATGAAAGTATGGGAAGAAACATTATAGATATTGATGAATTTATCTCTCAATATCAAGCAGGCGATAAAAATTATATGCGTCAAATTGTGTTAGACGCAAAAAGTGTGCTATTCGGCATCTAATGGTATTTTCGCTTTTTGAAACACTTGCTCGACAGTAAATTCTAGTCCTTCAAATAGGGAATCTGTGAGTAATTCTTCTCCCATATAAGTTTGTGGTGCTGCATCTGGATAAAAAACAGTAATACTTCTGGCTTTACTATCTACCACCCACACCCGTAGAACTTTAGCATCCAAATAGTTTTTGGCTTTAGCTGCCATTTGTCCAAAGGTTTGTCCGGGCGAAATAATCTCAATCACCAAATCAGGAGGAACAGGACAAGCTTCGTTTTCATCCCAGTTGGGCGGTAAACGTTCATAAGAAATGTACAAAATATCGGGAATTGGCATCCAATCTTGCCCCCGACGGGTTAATGCAATAGACCATTCCGGGCAAACTTCTCCTTTTCCCTCGCACGATTTCTCAATCAAATTGAGAAGGACACGGGTAAGTTTTGCGTGAAAAAATTTTGGTGACATTTTAGGAATTGCTTGACCATCAACTAGTTCATAAGTTATATCTCCTTCACCTGGTGGAAGATTTAGGAACTCTTGCAAAGTTAATTGATTTTTGGCTTGGAGTATCATGATAATTCGTAATTCGTAATTCGTAATTAAAGGACAGAACAACTAGTTTTTATTCTGAGTCTTAAATTCTTCTTCAAATTGTTTACATTCCCCGCAACACTTGGCGAATAATATCTGATGGTACTTCATCGGTAACTGTAACTACGCCAATCTCTGTTGGTAAAACAAATCGCACTTTTCCGGCTTTGACTTTTTTATCTAACTGCAACGCTTCAATAATTGCTTCAATATCTACCCCAGATGGTAATTGAGTCGGTAAACCCGTTTTTTGAATTAAAGCATTTTGACGTTCCGTGTCTTCTTTTTGCCACATTCCCAATTCCACGGCAATTTGACCTGCTGCTACCATGCCAATAGCCACCGCTTCACCGTGATTTACTAGACGATAACCAGTCAAGCTTTCGACTGCATGACCGATAGTATGTCCATAGTTGAGAATCGCCCGTAATCCGCCTTCTTTCTCATCTTTGCCAACAACATCAGCTTTGGCTTGACAAGAGCGAGTTAATATGTTGTTTATTAGCTCAGGTTTTACATAGCGGAGTTGGTCGAGCCGTTTACTTGCTTCCAACTGGGCAAATAATTCAGCATCCCAAATTACACCATATTTAATAACTTCTGCCATTCCTGCCCGAAATTCGCGCATAGGAAGAGTTTTTAAAACATCTGGGTCAATCAAAACCAAGCGCGGTTGATGGAATGCCCCAATTAAGTTTTTCCCGTGGGGATGATTTACGCCAGTTTTGCCACCAATTGCCGAATCTACCATCGCCAAGAGAGTTGTAGGCACTTGCACAACATTGATACCGCGCAGCCAGGTGGCAGCGGCAAAGCCAGTCATATCGCCAATCACACCTCCGCCCAAAGCCACCATCGTCGCAGAACGTTCTAGGCGGTTTTCTAAGGCGACATCGTACAGTTTTTGGATGGAATTGAGGTTTTTGTAGCGTTCACCAGGTGGTAAGGTGCAGCTAGCAACTTCAAATCCAGCAGATTTCAGAGATGTAATTGCTCTTTCGCCATAATGCTTAAAAATTGTCGGATTAGAAACCAGCAGTACTTTCTTGCCTAGCTTCAGATTGGCCATCTGTTGACCCAGTTGGTCTAAACTTGAAGGTGCGTTAGCGTGGCTCAACGAAGTTATCGCAATCTCATAAGACTGCTCTGGTAAATTTACATTAATTACAGAAGTCATTGCTCAACCCCAAAGAAGCGCCCGTGGGCTGTATTCTATCGCAATCTGGGAGTGGGGGAGATGAAGGAGACAAGAATAACCATGCCCCAATGACAAATGACAAATGACAAATGACTAATAACTAATGATTCAATATATTTAGGAAGTATTGTGGAGAAAAATAAATGTTTGCAATTGCAGCTTACATCGGCTTTTTAGCTTTGTTCTTTGGTTTATCAGTCGGTCTGCTGTTCGGTCTGCGGACTGCCAAGATAATTTAACTAAGACTCTTGTGGGGCGGGCATCTTGTCTGCCCTCAGTCAGGGACGGGTGAGACACCCATCCCACAAGAAGATATTTATCCGACAACAGCCGGACTTGCTATCTTCTCCTGTCTTTGGGAAGGTGGACGCATCCCTAAACCAAGCAAATTCAGCATTTCTCGGTCAGTATCGTAATCTGGACAAGGAGTTGTCACCGTCAACATTTTGTTGTCGTCGCTGGAAAATATAGAATTGGCTCCTGCCATAAAGCAAAAAGCTTGTTCAACTTCAGAAAGTCTAGCCCTACCAGCACTAAGACGTACATCGGAAGCAGGCATTAAAATTCTGGCTGTGGCAATCATCCGCACAATATCCCAAATGGGGACATCAGGCTGATTTTCTAAGGGTGTGCCTGGTACTTGTGAAAGAATATTAATTGGCACTGACTCTGGATGCGGATGTAAATTTGACAGAGTTTGTAACATCCCAACTCGGTCATCGACAGTTTCGCCTAAACCCAAGATACCGCCAGAACATACGGTAACATTGGTCTGACGGACATTATCGATTGTATTTAAGCGATCGCTATAAGTTCTCGTGGTAATAATTGTGCTGTAATATTCCTGCGAGGTATCTAAGTTATGGTTGTAGGCGTAAAGTCCCGCTTCTTCTAGTTTCCTAGCTTGATTTGCCGTCAACATACCCAGAGTGCAGCATACTTCTAAACCCATTGCGGTTACATCCTTGACCATTTCCAGAACTTCCTCAAATTGTGAGTTATCCCGAACTTCGCGCCAAGCAGCACCCATGCAGATGCGACTAACACCAGTTTCTTTAGCTTTCTGGGCGATGTTAATTACCGTTTCCTTCTCTAGGAGTGCTTCTGCTTTTACCTCTGTTTTATAGCGCGAAGATTGGGCACAGTAGCTACAATCTTCTGGACAACCCCCCGTTTTAATGGATATAAGCTTACAAACTTGTATTTTTGTTGGGTCATGATATTGGCGATGCACGCTAGCAGCTTGATAAATAAGCTCTAGCAATGGCGTATTGTATATCGCCCGAATCTCTAATTCCTGCCAATCGTAGCGTATTCCCACCACATCACTATCCTTCTTGTAGACTGGGTTGAATCTTGAGCTTTCTTTTGGTTGAATTTCCTGCGGTACAGCGTTTGGGCAAAGCGATTTTATCGAAGTCATGCCGCGTACTGTGCTTTATCACCCATTGGCTCTCAATCCTTGCGCTCTAGATATTAGACATCAGCTTATCAAGATTTTGGTGGAATGGCAGATTACCAGTAAAAATACTCAGGATTGGGGATTGCAACTGGCGTGCGAATTCTATTGCCCTGGCTGCTGCTAAACCGTAGGTATGAGAGAATTTATAAAATCTAGAGAATGTGCTGGGAACAGATCCCATCGATTATGATATCAGAACTGCCACTAATTGCTAGCGATCGCCTATTATTACGAGTGGCGATTCATGAAGATATACCCCAAATTCTCAAATACTTCATTTATAACAAAACCTATCTCACTCCATTCTACCCTCTATGGGCTGATGGTTTTTTCACTGAAGAATATTGGCAATATCAGATAGAGAATAGTTTTTTAGAATTTCTTAATGGGCAATCATTAAAACTATTTGTTTTTACCAAAAAAAATCCTACGGTAATTATTGGAACGGTCAATTTTAGCAATTTTGTCCGAGGAGCCGCTCATTTTTGCTACGTGGGATATAGCCTTGCTGAAAGTAAACAAGGTAAAGGATATATGACAGAAGGGCTAAGAGCCGCAACTGAATATCTCTTTCAAGAGTTAAATTTTCACCGAGTTATGGCTAATTATATGCCTCACAATCGGCGCAGTGGCAATGTCTTAAAAAGACTCGGTTTTGTCATTGAAGGATACGCTAGAGACTATTTGTTAATTAATGGACAATGGGAAGATCATATTATGACAAGTCTTACAAATCCTAAGTGGCAAGCACCAAAATTTTAAGCATCTTTTTTTTATATTGTATAAATACCGGATTTATTGAAGAAATTAAGTATCTGTGTATTATGTTTATTTATACACAGCTAATTAACAAATTTGAGACATGAGTTTGCACCATCTAGAAATTCATATTAAATCCATAATAAATACACAACAACTCCACAAGCAAATGCGAGAGTAATGTTTGTTCACTCTCTGGCTAATAAGCCAATGGGTGCATTTTTTAGATGATTGAGGAGTTTTTCAAAATGTCCATTAATTCTATAAAGCGCTTATCTGTTTTTTCTACTATCTTCGCTTTTGCTACCATATTACACGGAGTTGTATTGGCAGCACCAGTTCCAACTTCCCCAGCTACACAACCAGCCTTAACAACTCAGAATAGTCCTCCAGCACACCAAAAAATCAATATCACAAAGCAACAGCGTCTACAAATCCAGTTAGCCCGCCAGCAAAGAGATAAGGATATTGAGGCTCTATTAAATCCGTCCCAAGATACTAAATTTAAGGCAGCACTGCAATCCCGTCAGAGAATCAGGATAGTGTTAAAATCTTTGGATTTGAATCAAGCTCAACAAAAACAGGTTCAATCAATTTTACAAACTTATAACCAGCAAGTAAAACAAATTCTATCTTCACAGGCATCACAACCAACATCAAACTCAGTAGGTATTACTCCACCATCAGAACCAAATAAAAAGTAAAAAACTCAGTTTGATTTAATTAAGGTTAAGTTTCCAAAGACTGGCGAATTTGATGCAAACTTCGGTTAAGCCAGTCTTCATACCAATCATAAAAACTCAAAGGCTGCTCCTCATTGTTATTTGGAT
Organism: Nostoc sp. 'Peltigera membranacea cyanobiont' 213; assembly: GCF_002245975.1. Taxonomy (NCBI): domain Bacteria; kingdom Bacillati; phylum Cyanobacteriota; class Cyanophyceae; order Nostocales; family Nostocaceae; genus Nostoc; species Nostoc sp. 'Peltigera membranacea cyanobiont' 213. The sequence continues at coordinate 5,449 of NZ_NOLI01000159.1, forward strand.
GCAAATCATCAGGGTCAGTATCATGGAAAGCATGACAAAAACTTAAAGAGGCAGGATATATCCCATTATCATTAGTCCGGTCATCTATCCAAATTTTTCCTGACTGCTCCCCAGTAATAACTAACATCCCATAAATTCCGCAACCATAATTTGTAATGGTGAGAGTGCCTTGAATAAATTTATCATCGAAATAAGCGTCATTGTTAATAACAAAATCTGTATTATTCTTGACAATCAAATCCAAATCATTCCATGCTTCTGTTAAAGAAAAAGGTTTAGAGAGAATTTCATAGTTCTCTTGGTATAGTTTTTCTGGGATAACATCTTCATATTCAATCCCCGATAATCCATATCCTGGCCCTGCACCACCATTCCCAATTTCTAACAGAAAGTTTTTATATTCACTTGGTAGCGTAATATTATATCTAGATTCAAACACTTGAATCTCTTTGTTACTTAAGCAAGGTTTTAATTGATATTGGTGTGATTCTGAACCAAAAACCTCAAATGTAGCGTCTAAAATAGCTAATTGAGTTAATTTTTTCTGTAACTGCAAAACTTTATTCATTATGCGCTCTACATTTTGATGGTGGCGCTGCCATATTTTAGATATGGGTCGCTTTTTGCGTCTATGCTGATGTTGAAGCCAGAGGTAGTATTAAAGGAAGAATGAATTAAGCTTTGCTCGTAATGACTCTGGCTGAAACCCCAAATTACAAAAATTCTAGCAATCCTTTTCTCTCCCTCAACTACGAAAGCGCCTTGGAATCTCTAGGCGATGACTACTACGATGAGGTTGGAGCAGAGGAATTTCCCCAACACCTCTTGCGCTGGCGTAACGATGCACTATTACCTCGTTTGGGTTTAGACCCCCAAGTAGTCAAAGACGAAGATTTCATCATAGCTTTTGGCAAGTTTCAGGGGCGTAAACCCTTGTTAGCACTACGTTACCACGGCTATCAATTTGGTGAATATAACAGACAGTTAGGTGATGGTAGAGGCTTTCTCTATGGGCAAGTCCGCGCCACTGATGGCGAATTGTACGATTTTGGCACAAAAGGCACTGGGAGAACGCCCTACTCTCGTGGTGGCGATGGTATGCTCACGCTTAAAGGTGGCGTGCGGGAAGTTCTGGCTGCGGAAGCGCTGCACCACTTGGGTGTACGTACCTCGCGCTGTTTGAGCATGATTGAAACAGGTTTACCCCTGTGGCGGGGCGATGAACCTTCACCTACCCGCTCATCTGTGATGATTAGAATGAGCAGTTCTCATATTCGGTTTGGTACTTTTGAGCGACTGCATTATTTCCAGCGTCCAGATTTAACTAAGAAGTTATTAGACCACGTAATTGAGCAGTATTATCAACACTTAAGTAGTGAAGAAGATAAATATGTTCTGTTTTACGCCGAATTAGTTAAACGGGTTGCAGAACTAGTAGCGCAGTGGATGGCGGCGGGCTTTTGTCATGCAGTGCTGAATACTGACAATATGTCGATTACGGGAGAGAGTTTTGACTATGGGCCTTATGCGTTTATCCCGACTTATAACCCATCCTTTATAGCTGCATATTTCGACTATTATGGACGCTATTGTTACGGCAATCAACCAAGTATTTGTCACTTGAATTTGCAAATGCTCCAGGAACCTTTAAAGGCGATTATTGATAAAGGCGAAATGGAAGCTGCATTAGAAAGGTTTGATGAGTATTATGAAGCTGAATACAGTTCTTTGATGTTGAAAAAGTTGGGTTTTGAGGATTTGCCGTATCCTGAAACAGTGGGACTATTGAATCTAACGATTGAATTTCTGAAGGAGAGCCAAGTTGGTTATCACCAGTTCTTTTATGAGATGGCTCGGACTTTTTCATCAAAATGGCGAGATGAACCAGGTTTTGTAATGAATAGTTCAGATATTGTTCCAGTACCGGGTGCGTCAATAATTTTTGATAATTGGTGTATTTTATACCATAAAATCTTGAATGATTTTGATTGCAATCGCACCAATGTAATTGCTCAGACTTTAGCTGTTCATAATCCCAAAACGGTATTATTAAGACCTGTGATTGAGTCTATTTGGGAAGCAATTGCTCAAGAAGATAATTGGCAACCTTTTTATGAGTTAATCCAGGCAATTCAGTCTAGTAAATAGTAGAATTACAGCTATTTGTTTCTGAATAATGAGATACCTGACTTATTATATAAGTCGGGTATCCCAGCTTTAAGATTTTCACAAATCACATCAGTACAAGTTTAATTTACATACGGGATTTTGACTTATTTTGGAGAATAAAAAACGAACCGCAAAGGACACAAAGGACACAAAGGACACAAAGGTAAGAAGATTTAAAAGGGTTTTTACGTCAGTCCCATATATTTTTGCAAAACTGGGATGCTCCCTTCTGAAAGGCTGCTAAGTAGGTGGGCAAGAATAAATCAAACTATGTTACGCAATGTAAAACTAATTAAATTGGCTCTTAGTAAGGGCTTTAGCCCTATTCTCAGGGCTAAAGCCCTTACTACAAACCTTTAATTATTTACGCCCACTTACTTATCCTTTCTTCGCAAGTTATGTCAAACTCGGCTTGCATCCCACTCATAACAAAACTTTTTACTAATTATGTTCCCGGACGAGAGCGAATACGATCGGGTATATGATGACGATCGCCTAATATTTCTAACAAAGGGCCATTAACGTCAAACTTTACCATACTTACCGACGCGACCAAAATATTCACCCGATAGCGATAGCGTCCCAAATCGATTCCCAGTAAACTGCAAAGCATAATCCGAATCGTGGCTTTATGGGAAACTACTAAAACATTACCTTGGGGATATTTTTCTTGAATTTCAGCAATTACAGGCATAGAACGGTTAGCAATATCTACCGCAGTTTCTCCACCTTTGGGTGCATTCCAAGCGGGTTCTGTCAACCATTTTACATAGTTTTCTGCGTAATTCTCTTGAGCAAAGGATTTACTCTTAGTTTCCCATTCGCCATAACTACCTTCTCTAAGTCCGCCACGCAACTGCATATCCATACCGATAGCATCACAAAATGGCTTGGCAGTTGCAATTGCACGCTTCATCGGGCTAACATAAACAGCCTCCCACTTCAATTTTTGATAAACATCGGCAAAACCGGATGCCATCTGCATCCCCTCTGTTGTCAACTCCGCATCAGTTTCACCGCAGAAATTACCACTTTGACTAAAGGTAGTTTCTCCATGTCGCAGGAAATATAAATTGAGTGTCATAGCTTATATCGCGGTTGGGATAAAGGAGTTGCTGCAAACATAAAGTACCATCAATCTCGCAATCGAATATGTGACACCAGGACAAAGTAATCAACAAAAAAAGTCAATTCCCCCACAAACTGTTGAAATCGAAGATAAAAGTAGCTATTTCAGCTATTACTAGGATGGTGCGTTAGCCTTCGGCATAACACACCCTACAAAATGAGATTTGGGGTAATTAAATTATTTGTGTGTACGCCGTAGGAGGCAGAGAGAGGAAAGAGGAATAATTTTGATACAAAATTTTCAAATTATTAAGTTTGGGTATTAAAGTTTTCAGTTCTACTCATTCCCTACTTTTAACTAAATTGTTGGGCATAAAACCGTGCGTAGCGATGCTCTAGGGCTAATAATTCTTCATGGGTTCCTGATTCAACAATTTGTCCCTGTTCGAGAACTAAAATACGATCGCACCTTCTCACGGTTGATAAACGATGGGCAATAATAAATACTGTGCGTTTTTGCATCAATCTTTCCAGCGCTTCCTGTACCAACGCCTCTGATTCCGAATCTAATGCTGATGTCGCTTCATCAAGAATCAAGATTTGGGGATTGAGCAGAACAGCACGAGCGATCGCAATTCTTTGTCTTTGTCCTCCTGATAAGTTTACCCCACGTTCGCCCACCCAAGTCTGATAACCTTCTGGCAGTTGGCTAATAAACTGATGAGCATTAGCAATTTTCGCCGCCTCTTTAACTGCTTCCATGTCAAAAGCTTTTTGTCCAAAGGCGATATTTTGGGCAATTGTCCCCGAAAACATGATGGTTTCTTGAGGAACAATCCCAATTTGTCGCCGCAGACTATGCAGCTTGACATCCCGAATATCAACACCGTCAATGAAGATTTGACCAACTTCGGGGTCGTAAAAACGGGGGAGAAGGTTGACAAATGTGGTTTTACCAGCACCAGAAGCACCCACAAGAGCGATCGCTTCACCTGGCGATACCAATAAGCTGATATCTTTTAATACGGGTTCACCTGGCTTATAGGCAAAGGAAATATGACGATATTCTACTTTGCCATTGACTGGAGGCAGAGCGATCGCATTTATTTTTTCAATCACCGTTGGCTGAATTGCCATCAATTCAAAAACGCGGTCAACGGATGCCTCACCCTGCTTAAATTCGTTGTAATTATTAGTAGTATGACCAATGGGATCGATTAACAGCGCTGCCGCCGCCAGATAGCTGAAAAAATTCGCCACTGTCAAGTTATCTTGGGAAATTTGCCACGCTCCCACAATCAATAACGATAACGCACTTAAGGCTTCCAAAAATCCGATGATGGGAATTTGAATCGCTTTCAGGCGTTCGGCTGAATATTTGGCTTTGAGACTGCGTTCTGCTTCATGGCCAAAGCGGGCGATTTCGTAATTTTCAGCAGCAAAAGCCTGTACCAAACGAATACCGTTGAAAACTTCCGCGAGGATGGCTGATAAACCCGATACGCGATTTTGACTTTTTAAGGAATACTTGCGTAACCGTTCGCCAAACCAGCCGACTAAAATACCCATCAGTGGTGCAACTATGACTGTTGCTAGTGTCAGTTGCCAATTCAGGTAAATCATGTAAATCGGAATTGCCAACAACTGCAAAATGCAGGGGATAAAGTCGTGAAATCCTTTATTGACAACTTCCCCAACCCGGTCAACATCTTCGGTGAGGCGGTAAGATAAATCACCTGCTTTTGCGGTTTCAAAAAAGCTGAGATTTAGCTTTTGAAGATGAGCGTAGACTTGCTGGCGGAGATGAAAAGCAACTCTCAAAGCAGCTTTCGCCATGTACATATCTTGTATAGACTGAAACAAGCCTCTGACAAGAAATACTAAAGCACAGCTACCAGTTATTTGAGCGATCGCTACTACATTACCCTGTGCAAAGGGAATTGCCAATTTACCGGCAAGATTTATCAACACTAATGTTGCTAATACGTATCCCAAGATACCAATAAGTCCCTTGGTGATGGTTTTCCACTGGAGGCGGATATAAGGCAGTAGTTGCCAGTAATTAGAACGGGTTTTCAAGCTCGAAAGTCCACAACGATATTTATCCTTTGTTTGACGCTAGCAGTTTTTGGGGAGTTTCTGAACAGTTCACTAATTAGTCACAAACTGTTGTTAGCGTTTTCATCGGAGAGTTTCTCCGTGTGGTTTGACATCTTGCAGGGCTTCATAGATACTAAAATTAAAAATACAACGTATAAATACTAGAAGTGTATCTTGGTATAGATACCAGTTTTTTAGTATCTATTTATATTGATATCTAGATTTGATTATTACTTACACCCACGCTTCATAGTTTTGTGGCTCAAGCAACATGGATGTAGATAACTTTAGCCAGCAGATAGAGGAATTGCGATCGCGGGTACGAGGAATATGGCAGCGCACTGCAACTCAACCGAACTCACAACAAGAGCTAATAATAGCAGCTTTCGATGAACTTCAAATGGCAATGGAAGAACTATTGGCTGCCTCCGAGGAGCTAGAGGTAACAAGATTGGAAGCAGAGAAAGAACGCCAGCGTTACCAAGAATTATTCGATTTTGCGCCGCATGGTTACTTGGTAACTAATACCGTCGGGAAGATCCTAGAGGCTAACTATGCAGCAGAAACTATGCTCTCTGTGAGACAAAAATATCTGGTAGGTAAACCATTAATTCTGTTTATTGCTCAACAAGACCGCCAGATATTTAGCTGCCTGATAAATAATTCGCAGGAGATAGAGGACTGCGTAATTGAGATAAAGCCACGGTTGGATACCCCCTTTCCTGCTAGTATCAGGGCATCTCCAGTGTATGACTCACAAGAAAAGTTGGTAGGCTGGCGTTGGTTGGTGCGTAATATCAGCGAAGCTAAACAAGCACAAGAACAAGTGGCAAAACGCACAGTGGAACTGGCAAAAGCAAATCAGCAATTGCTGAGTGAAATTACAGAGCATAAACGAGCTAAGTCACAACTGCTACACCTTGCGTTTCACGATGTACTGACGGGACTCCCAAATCGCGCTTTATTTATGAACCGCTTAGAAGATGCGGTCAATTATTCCAAACGGCATTCAGAGTATCTATTTGCTGTCTTGTTTCTAGACCTAGATCGCTTCAAGACGATCAATGACAGCCTGGGACACACATTTGGAGATCAATTACTGCTTACGGTTGCTCAAAGGCTTCAAGAATGCTTGCGCTCTATAGATATAGCTGCACGGCTGGGAGGAGACGAGTTTATTGTCTTGCTAGTGGGAATTAGAGATGTATTAGAAGTGGTAGCGGTTGTTGAGCGAATACAAAAAAATCTGGCACTTCCTGTGGTTCTAGACGGGCACGAAGTGTCTACTACAGCGAGTATTGGCATTGCTTTAAGCATAACAGGTTGCGAACAACCAGAAGATTACTTGCGTGATGCCGATATTGCGATGTACCGAGCTAAGGCACAAGGCAGGGCGTGCTATGAGATTTTTAACAGTGATATGCATATTCAAGCAATGGCACACTTGGAGTTGATTAACGAGCTGCGCCGAGCCGTTGAGCTTCAAGAGTTTCGGGTTTATTATCAACCGATAGTGTCACTCAGTCGCGGCAGAATAACTGGTTTTGAAGCGCTTGTGCGCTGGCTACATCCAAAACACGGTATTGTTTTACCAGGGTATTTCATGCCAACGGCCCAAGAAACCGGGCTAATTATCCCTATTGAGCAGTGGATCTTGTATGAGGCATGTGGTCAGATACAGCAGTGGCGAGAGCAATTCTCCTCTAGCTGTGGATATCTGGCTGAGTCTCCCTTGACCATTAGTATCAATCTTTGTACTACTAGGTTCAGTGAAGAAAACTTGGTGGCGCACATCAATAAAGTTCTACAAGACACTGGACTCACCGCGCCGAGTTTGACGCTGGAGATTACAGAAGGCGTAATTATGGAAAACGATGATAAAGCTATCATCAGGCTAAAGCAACTAAGAAATTTAGGAATTCAGTTGGCAATTGACGACTTCGGTACGGGCTATTCTTCATTAGGTCGTCTGCACCACTTTCCAATTAATCAGTTGAAGATAGACCGCTCTTTTGTAAGCGGGAGCATTTTTGATGATGGAAATTTAGATATTGTTCAGACAATTATTACATTGGCACACAAATTAGGTGTGGATGTGACTGCCGAAGGGGTGGAGACAAAAGAGCAACTAGCGCTTTTGAGAAAGTTAAACTGTGAATATGGGCAGGGATATTTTTTCTCCCATCCATTAGATAGCTCTCAGGCGACGGCATTAATTATGGCAAATCCTCAGTGGTAATGGTTATTTGACCGCGTTAGGAAGTTTTTTGAGCCAATACTTCAGCAGGCAAAAATTATCGCTTCGTACACTCCCACCCCTCACTTATCCAAAAAAATTAGCTCCCTCCTTGTAAGCAAGGAAAGAGCTAAATTAATCTTAAAATATTTCGTAATTTTCCAGTTTAATTACGAATTAGTTAATATCCGCCTTCTTCTTCGTATTCTGGCTGCCTTTCCTTAACTTTCTTAGGAATATTCACAGGCTTCGGCTCATCTTCCCAAGCATCGCCATCTACGTCGTCATAATCATCGTATTCATCAACATAAGGCTTGCTGTAAGGCTTGGCTTCATACTTTAGCGGCTGCGGTTGTTGATACCTGTCGCTACCCGTTGCTTCACTCCAGTTATCTTCTTCGTCGTCTTCTTCATATTGAATAGATTCATACTGCCGCGCCTTCATTACCTGACGCTGTGGCCTTTCTTCTTCCACATAGTCTTCTGTCCATTCCTCTTCTCGCGCTACGGGTTCGGGGGCGCGAACTCTCTGCTTAGGTGGCTGTAATGGCACACCACTAGGCAGTTGATTGGGTGCTGCAATTGTCCGGGGTGGAGTATAGCCGTATCCTTCTTCTTCTGCATCCCTCTCCCACGGCGCTTTGCCAATACCCAAACGCTCTAGTAAACCAGTTGTCAACTGATTCACCCGTTCTTCGGCTCCCTCAAACACAATCAATCTATTGGGGCCAGTACTGACAATTTCATCCACTGAGAACTCGTAAGTACTCAAAAATTGGTCGGGAATTTGGGGGATTCCTAAAGAAGCGATGACTATGGAGTTAAGCTTCCCGGTTTCGCCGTTGAATTTGAAGCCCCGAACTTTGCCTAGTACTTCACCTGTTTCTGTAATTACTTCCCAGTTAATCAGATTGCTGAGAGATTCAACTTCAATATCTTCTATTGCATCTTCGTTATCAACTAAGATGACATCACCAATCTGGCTGATGTTGTTGAGGTACATATAGCGCGGTATGCCCGAAATGGAGATCAGGCTGTCTCGCAAACCAAGAGCCACAACCTCTCGTTGATCAATATCAACCCAGACTTGACTGATGATGCCTAGCCGCTTGCCGTTGTCGCGGGTAATCACCTGGGTGTTTAATATATCGGAACGTCTAATTATCTGTTCGGAGGTCATTCTATACCGAGTCCTGATCTCGAATCCGGTTTGTCTATACACTATTATTAACAAAAACTCAAGCAGATGTATTGGATGATTGTAATTTAATCCCCAAAACTTGAGTGTAAGCTCCTCGTGCTTGAGTAACGCCAATTGTGCGTTCGGCTGATTCTATCATCGGACGACGCAAACTCACAACTATAAATTGCGCTTGTTGTGACTGTTGCTTAATCATTCTAGCTAATCGTTCTACGTTTGCTCCATCTAAGAACATATCCACTTCATCAAAGGCGTAAAAGGGCGATGGACGGTAGCGTTGGAGGGCAAAGATAAAGCTCAAGGCTGTGAGTGATTTTTCTCCCCCAGACATGGAAGCTAGGCGCTGTACGGGTTTACCTTTGGGGTGAGCGACTAAATTCAATCCACTGCTAAAGGGATCTTCGGGATTTTCAAGTTGTAAATAGCCGTCGCCGTCTGAAAGAATGGCAAAAATTGATTGAAAGTTTTCGTTGACAGCATCGAATGCTTCTTTAAAAGCAAGTTGCCGCAATGTGGTAAAGTTTTCAATCCGCAAAAGTAGTTCGGTGCGTTCCCCTTGTAATGTCTCTAATTTTTGCGTCAGTTCTTGGAGGCGATTTTGAGTGCGTTCGTATTCTTCCAACGCCAGCATATTAACAGGTTCCATTGCCTGTAAGCGTTTGGTAAGCGATCGCAATTCTTTCTGTAATTCTTCTAAATCTACCCGATCTGGCACTTCCGGCAAGGGATTTGGTAATTCTGCTCCCATATCTCGTAGTTGAGTTTGCAGTGCAATTAGTTCCTCCCGCCGCTTCTCTTGGGTTTCTTTAAGTTTTTGGATTTCCCATTGCAATTGTTGTTGGCGCAAAAGGTGCGATCGCACTTCTAGTTCTGTAGCGTCGCGTTTTTGTTTCTCTTCGCCCAAATTTTGCTCCATTTCACTCAACGATAAACGGGTTTGGGTGATTTGCTCGTCTATCGTTGTGATTTGTGTGGAGACGCGATGAATCGCGTCTCTACAAGAGGTTTTTTGGGTTTCGTATTCTGCGATGCGTGTCTCTGCTTCTTGAATTTTTTCTTGCGATCGCTGTTGCTGATTTTCTAAATTTTTTAATCTTTGTTCAGCTTCGCGTAATGCTGTCTCGCGTTGTTGTAATTGTTGCTCTTGAATTTTAATTTTCGCCTGGATTTGTTGCCATTCACTGGGGGTTTGGGATGCTTCTAACTCGGCTAAAGCGTGTCGCAATTGTTGCAACTGAGTTTCTTGTCCTGGTAATTCCCGATCTAAAATTTCTAATCGGGATTGAGCAGTAGCTAACTTTTCGCTGTTTTGGGCGAGTTGCGATCGCGTCCCCTCTAATTGCGTTGTTAAATTTTTAATATCTTTCTGCAACTGTTCCAATTGCAACTGCTGTTCGCGCCGCGCTTGACGCGCTTCTGCGAGTTCCACCGTCAGTTTTTTGGCTCTGGCTGACAAAGTTGCGATCGCTTCCGTACAACGCTCTAAAACTCGCTCAATATCCACCAAGCGACTTCTCAAAGCGATCGCTTCATCAGATTCCGCCGCTTCTGCATTACCAAACCGCAAGGCGGAACGATTGCTGTTACTACCACCAGTCATTGCACCGCTAGTTTCCAACAATTCCCCGTCTAAGGTGACGATGCGATATAAGCCTAAATTTTTCCGCGCCGCTTCAAGACTGGCAAATACTACCGTGTTACCAAAAACATAGCTGAAGACATCTTTGTAACGGCGATCGCAATCGACTAAGTTCACAGCATAATTAACGAAGCCACTGGCAAAACGCAGCGTTGCATCTTGAGTAAATTTAGGAGCGTGAATTTTATTCAGTGGTAAAAAAGTCGCTCTCCCTGCACGTTTCTGTTTGAGCAATTCAATACCGGCTGCGGCGATGCTGTCATCATCTACCACAATATGTCCCAAGCGTCCACCGGCAGCCATTTCTAAAGCTAGCTGATGGCGGGGTTCCACTTTTCCTAACTGCACAACTAAGCCACAAAGTCCAGGCATTCCTGATTGTAAAATAACTTTACTCGCTTGGGTTCCTTGGACTTCTTGCTGTGCCTGTGCTTGAGCCTCGATTTTATCCAACTGGCGTTGTTTTTCGCGTTGTTCAAAAAGTAACCGCTTTTGGGTTTCCTGTTGGATTTGCAATTCTTGTTCTGTGGCTGAGAGATTTTGAGCTAAATTTTGGATGGGTTCGCTAGAGGCGTTAAATTCTGTTTCAATTTGACTACAGTCAGTTTGTTTTTGGGCTAATAGCGGTTCGTCGCGTTCAATTAACTGAGTTTGCTCGGAAATTAATTGCTGTAACTGATTATTTCGTTCTGTGAGTTGTGCTTTTTCTGTGCGTTGCGGTTCTAGAGTTTGCAGCAGAGTTTCAATTTGACGGTTGAATGCCGTTTGTTGCTGCACCCACGCTTCCGAAGCCGAGGCGATTTCTGCGGCGGCTTCGCGGGAGGTTTCTAAGGCTTGGTGCGCTTCGTTTCTTTGTTGTTGTGAAGACGTGATGAATCGCGTTTCTACAATTTGGGTTTCGGCAATTTCTTCTAGGGAAAAACGGTGTTTTTGAATCTCTTGCTGAGTTTGAAGCAGACGTTTAGCGGTTTCGTGCGTTGCCGTTTCTAATTCTGTTAGCTGACGCTGGAGTTGTTTACGTTCGGCTTCTTGGGTGGCGAGGGTAGATTGTACTGCTAAAAGTTCATCTTCTCCCAATGCTTTCACATGGGCATTGAGTTGTTCGAGTTCAGCAGTTTTTTGGACAATTTGGGAATTTAGATTTGTGAGTTGAGTTGAGAGTTCAGTAGAATTGCGATCGCCTGTTTGAATTTCGTGAACTAACTTTTCTTGTTGTGCTTGTAGCGATCGCCATGATAAAACTGCTTCCCAGGATTGTTTCGCCAGAAATTCTGTGCGAAGCTTTTGATATCTCTCAGCTTTCGCCCGATCTTGAGAAAGGCGATCGCGCTGTGCAGTTAATTCTGTTTCAATAATCCGACAGCTATCTTCCTTTTCCTTCACCTCATCTAAAGTTGATTTGGCTTGAATGATTTTGCGATCGAATGCCGCCACCCCAGCTAATTCATCAATAATTTCCCGTCGTTCCCGCGCATTCATCGAGATAATGCTGGTGACATCCCCTTGCAGCACCACGTTGTAGCCTTCAGGATAAACCCGTAGGTTACTTAGTTGCTGATGCAATTCTGTCAACGTGCAAGCTTCACCATTGATATAGTAATTCGACGTGTAACTTCCTTGGTGAGTGACACGCAGCCTTCTAGTAACACTCCACTCTGCCGATTTTTGACTTCGGATTTTGGATTTTGGATTTTCTTCCCCTGCTTCCC